>CALXTH010000077.1 GCA_944391365.1 uncultured Alphaproteobacteria bacterium
ACCGTATGGATGTTTTCCCCGGATAACAAACTGCTTCCCGCCCCCTCCTCCACCAGGCAATACCGCGAGGCTCGCCGCCAGTTGATTAAATATAATGAAGCGCTGGCCGACGGATCAGCCGTTTTTCACCCCAACGCAGATGATCTGGTCTATATCTTGGAAAGAATATCCCGCAGCCTGCAACATGCCGAAAAATCATTAAGCGCACACATCCGCGAACACAGCACCGACTGGTATGACACCAAAGCCGATAACATTTTTTACCTCAATCAGGGTAAAGCCTACGGATATTATCTGATGCTGAAAGCGCTCGGAACAGATTACCAGACACTCATCGTTGACAACGGTCAATACGAAAACTGGACAAAGCTGCTGGGCGCCCTGCGGGAAGCTGTAGAACTCTCTCCGTCGCTGGTACGCAACGCGGAGCTCGACAGTATTTTTGCCCCCAATCACCTGAATAGCCTCGGATTTTATATTCTGAAAGCCCAAAACATTATTTATCAAATCAACGCCGCTCTGGCCAAAACAAAATAGGAAACCGCAATGCTTATCCAAACTCAAACCACGCCTGACCCAGATGTCATTAATTTTTTTCCGGATTCGCCGCTCACCGGCAAAGGCCGCGCCGAATTTACCGACGCCAAAACAATGCGCAAATCCCCTCTGGCTGAACAGCTTTTCGACCTTGGCGGCATTGCCTCCGTATTCATCACCTCCGATATGGTCTCCGTCACCAAAACCGCCTCAGCCTCATGGGATGACCTCAAACCGCTGATTTTAGCTGAAATCATGGACTTTCTGGCCACCGGAACCGACGCCGTCATCACCCCGGAACCACAAACGTCCGATGAAGACGTCATCGCCAAAATCACCGGCCTGCTGAATGCACGCATTCGCCCCGCAGTCAAACAGGACGGCGGAGACATCGCTTTCCGTAAATACGAAAACGGCACGGTTTATGTTGAACTTCAGGGAAACTGCGCCGGTTGTCCCTATGCAATGATAACCCTGAAAGAAGGTGTCGAAAAAATCCTGAAAACTTATATCCCGGAAGTCAAATCCGTTGAAAATTATGAAGCTTGACAACCTGACATACCTTTTTGCCCTGCTGATTGGACTGCTTCTGCCGCCCGCCGTCCGGGCAGAAAATATTCCTCCCCGGGAAACACCAACCGGCATAGAACGGATTTTCAAACAACACGGCTACACCAACTACCTTTTGCCGCCCGAATACAGCTATCCGGAGCTTTTCGTTCAAACTTTCCCGACTGGTTTTTCGACCATCAAATCAGAAAATCAGCGGCACAAATTTTTTCTGATGATTCTGTTGCCGCTGGCTCTTGAAACCAACCGCAAAATAGAAATCGAACGCCAGGTCATTGCCTACATTGAGCATAAACGCCTCTCCGGCAGACTAGACGATTCTGACCTCGAAATCATCGAAAATCTTGGTCAGAAATATGATATTTTCACCCGTCTGCCCTCCCCCGGCCGGACCGAACGTATCCTGACTGAACTCAAAACCAAGGTAGACATCATCCCTCCGTCGGTTCTGCTGGCCTCAGCCGCAATCAATACCGGCTGGGGAGAAGCCGGCTTTCTGGAAAAGAGCAACAACCTCTATAAAGAACTCGTGTGGAACACAAACGAAGGCTTGAAACCGACAGAAGAAACCGAAGACGATTCCTACCGCATCAAAATATATCCCTCACTCGCCGCCTCAATGGAAGCCTACGCCCTCAAGCTCAACAGCAGCGTTGATTATCAGGAATTCCGCGACGCCCGGCAAAACCTCCGCTATCGGAACAGCACTGTCGACGGACGCTTTCTGGCTCCATACCTCATTTTGGCCTCCCCGCTGCCAAACTTCGCCGGTTTGCTGGATTACACCATAACATTCTACCGGCTGAATGAACTTGATAAATACGCCCGTTTGGCAGAAAAACCCTCACAATCACCCACATCTTCATCAAATGTAACAAAAAATTAATGAAAATTTATAACATAATTGGTATATGATAGAAGTAGGTCAAACAAACGGACATTAAAAACATGGCAAACAACAGACAACTTTCCAGAGAAGACGTTATCAAACTTTCGGTCAGTCGTTCTGCCGAAAACAAAATTTCGACTGCCCAAAAACTGTCCACATTATACAACACCCCGAACATTTCCCTCGGCGAACGCAAACTGGCCGAAGATATTTTCCGGATTATGGTTGAAGATGTTGAACTCAGTGTGCGTCAAATCCTTGCCGAATGCCTGAAAAAAAGCCGCAACATCCCTTCTGATATCGTCACCAAACTGATCAACGATGAAAACAGCGTCTCCATCCCGTTCATCAAATATTACGAAGACCTGAAAGATTCTGACCTCATCAGTATCCTGAACGCCCAAAACATCGACAAACAAAAGGCCGTCGCCCAGCGTCGCAACCTTTCAAACGACATTTCGTCATATATTGTCGACAAATGCCCGGAAGATGTCGTCATCACCCTGATATCCAACAACTCGGCCAACATTTACGAAAACACCTACCAGAATATTTTGAATAAATATTCCGAAAGCGAACAGGTCAAACGCTGCCTGGTTTACCGTTCCGAACTCCCGGTAACCGTCATCTCCAGATTGATTCAACACCTGTCGGAAGAACTGCAAAAACGCCTGATTTTAACCCATAATCTCCCAACAGACATTGCTTCCGACATCATTGAAGAAGTCAAAGAAAAAGCAACACTGAAAATCTCCGCCGAATACAGCTCGGATAAACAGATTGAAGAACTCGTCCACGAACTTTACAGCTCAAACAAACTGACGCCGTCTCTGGTCGTGCGTGCCATCTGTATGGGTGATTTGAAATTTTTTGAATATGCCATTGTCTATCTGTCAAACACACCGATCACCGAAGTCCGCAAAATTCTGTTCAACACCCAGGTTGACTTTGTGATTCGCAACCTGCTGCGCAAGGCTTTTATTCCCAAAAACTTTTTTCCGGCTGTTTTCAGTGCCCTTAAAGTCATTAAAGACATCCGCTTTGACCTGAAAAACAGCAACCGCCAGACTTTCTCCCATAAGGTAATTGAGCGGATTCTGTCTTATGCCAATGCGGAGGAAGAACTCGACCGCAAAGATATTGAATACCTGATTTCCAAAATCAATTGAAAGCACCGCCGGCCGTCTCTGACGCCCGTGCTTCAATAAAAAACCTCAACCGACAACCTCCGGCCTTTGCCTTGCCAGCACACGCGGTACTGCCTTATCCGCAATCAATCGGAACAAACGGTAGCAGCTCATACAACAAGCCTTCCTCCCCTTAATTCCATTAAGGGGAGGTCAGGAGGGGTTTATAAAAAATCATCCTTATTCCCCTCCCTGTTGCATATAGGGCCGGAGTAAAAAACAATCCGGAAGATTGTTTTCCCACTCACCCCTTAAATCCCGGATTATGAACAACCGCTTATAAACAACCAAAAAAAAACAGACAATTCACAACACCGGGATTTAAGTAAAACCTAAAAAGCGAACACCGGCCGAACGGACAGGTAGCTATTGATGTAATTCTTACCGTAGGTGCTCATACCGGAAGCACCATACACATTAACAGTGAAATACCACACGTTGTCGCTGGAAGCCTCAGACGACGACCAAACGTTCTCGCCACCACCGGAAACATTTCCCAGGATTATTCCCCCGGCAGTGGTAATACCAGCATTTACTTTGGCAAGCTTCGTCGAATTGTCAATATTTTTCAAAATATCATAAGAGGGCAGGCACCACTTTTTGCCACCAGCGCTATAATTATTTGCAGTCATAGCTGCTTTATAACTGCTACCTAGAGCGACCAATTTTTGGGTGTTTGTACAGCTGGCACTGGCCGCTTTATCTGTAATTCCCGTTGTTACACCATAAATACCCCATGCAATACCCGTTACAACCGGTTTCACGGTCATCACCCAACCACTTTCACTGGCTGTTTTTTCATAAACCACCACACCAAGCAGCTCTTTACCGCTAAGCTTATCGTTGGAACAGGTTCCATCAGAATAAAACAGTGTTCCGATTTCACACGCTGAATACTCCGGTGCTTGCTGTTGACAGCTCCCGTCTTTCCATTCATAGCCGCTGGCACAGGTACATTGCGTATATTTGTGACCACAGGCAGCGCCTGCGCCACCGGCGTAGCAGGTACCTATACAAGTCAGAGTAAAACCGAGTTCTTGGCAAAGTTTGTTTCGAACTTCTTCTTCATTTGCACCTAAACACGCCCACTTGTTGCCAAACGGACATTTGACGCCTTTGCCGCCGTTGCAGGAGGTTTCAGTATAGCCCAAAGTTGCGCAGTCCTGCGTCGCCACACATTGGGCATTCACGGTTAAAGGAATAAAGGACAAACTTGTCCCAATAAGTAAAAATAATTTAGTATTACTCATAGCACACACCTTCTTCTTTTAATGGTTAAAAGAACGCTCCTCAAATTGATATTCGAGGAGCGGGCGGTAGAAAGCTGCCATGTAAGCAGCTCCAGCTTATTTGGCGGAGCCTTATTCGCTGGCACCCGCATATACAAAATACACAAATGCCAGTATATTAATTTTAAGCCGTTATGCTAAAACGACCTACATGGAAGGGTTTCTACACCCTGGCTGATGAACCTCTCACCAGTTAAAATTATCTTAACATAACAAATCTTAAAAATCAATATACAAATAGGAGATAATCATGAATTTGGGATTTTCAACCTGACCAAAAGGCTCAGGATTTCTCCTGAGCCTTTTTATACAACAATTTCTGTATGAATACCCCGTCAGACGACTTTTTTATTCTTTGCCGACGGTCACATCCCTGTTAATATGCACCGACAGAAGAATCCCGAAACTCGCCATCACCGACAACATAACCGTTCCACCGTAAGAAATCAGCGGCAGCGGAATCCCCACCACCGGAATCAAGCCCAAAACCATGGAAATATTAATAAACACATACAAAAAATAGTTGGTTGTCAACCCGATTGCCACCAGCTTGCCAAAATAACTGCTGCTCTTGAAAGCAAATGAATAACCATAGGCAATAATGCAAAAATTAATCAAAATAACCATCACCGCCCCGATCATTCCCAATTCTTCGGACAACATCGTAAAAATAAAATCCGTATGCTTTTCCGGCAAAAAGTTCAAATGCGTCTGCGTCCCCTTCAAAAACCCTTTACCAAACACCCCGCCGGAACCCAGAGCGATTTTAGATTGAATAATATGATAACCGGCGCCCAGCGGATCCCGCTCCGGATTCAAAAAAGTCAGCACCCGGTCTTTTTGATAGTCATGCAGAAAATGCCAGGCAATCGGCGCCATAACAATCCCCGCCAGCCCGACCGCCACAAACTTCCACACCTGAACCCCGACAGCAAAAAAAATCGCCGTCGTTGTCATCAGCAACATCAAACCCGTGCCCAGATCCGGCTGAATAATAACCAACCCCGCCGGCACCAGCGCCAGCAAAAGCGGCTTAATCATACCGCTGGTGGATTCGATTGTCTGCAATTGCGTCGAATGGAAATAACGCGCCAGCACCAACACCAGCGCAATTTTCATTAATTCGGAAGGCTGCAGCTTAAAAAAACCGAAATTAATCCAGCGCTGCGCTCCCATACCGATATGCCCGGTCACTTCCACCACCACCAGCAAAATCAGCGTAAAGAAATAAAAAAGATACGAATAGCGCAAAATAATCCGGATATCAATCAGCGCAAAGAAAATCATCACCCCGAACCCCACGCCGAAACGCAACAGCTGGTTCACGGCCCAGGGCTGCCAGTTGCCGTTTGCCGCCGAATACAACATCGTGACACCGATGGCCGCCAACAGACAAATAAACATCACATACCAAAAACTGATATTCATCAGTTTTTCTCTGATTGTCATACGCTGACCGCGAAAAGTCGTTTCATAAGGTTTATACATCCAAACACCTCTAAAAATGCGGACGGTTCTCAACCGGATCCAAAATCAAACTCTCTTTCAAAATTTTGCTGGCAATCGGCGCCGCCACAGACGAACCGCCGCCCCCATGCTCAACCAGCACAGCCACGGCATATTTGGGATTATCCGCCGGCGCATAACCGATAAAAATCGCATGATCACGATATTTCCAGGGCAAATCCTTTTGTTTGATAACCCCGCTCTGCCGCTCTTTCAAAGAAATGCGGCGCACCTGCACCGAACCGGTCTTCCCGGCCATTTTCATTCCCTTATAATCAAAGCGCGACCCCCAGGCCGTTCCGCCGGGCACATTAACCACATCAAACATGCCCTGCTTGACCAAATTCAAATGCACCGGCGAAACATCGATTTTCTTGATTTTCTGATATTTCCGCTCCGACACCGGGAAAAACGTCGGCGTCACCTCATACCCCCCGTTAACCAGACGGGCCGTCATTGTCGCCAACTGCAACGGGGTCACCAGAATATACCCCTGTCCGATTCCCGAAATCAGACTTTCCCCAACCTGCCAGGATTCGCCAAAACGTTTCAGCTTCCAGGCCTTATCCGGAATCAGTCCCGGCTTTTCATGCTCCAAACCGATACCAATAGCCTTCCCCAGCCCAAAACGCCGTGCCACATCGGCAATCTTGTCAATTCCGGTACGCATTGCTGTCTCATAAAAGAAAATATCACAGGAATGCATCAAAGCTTCCCTCAAATCCAAGTAACCGTGCCCGATACGCTTCCAGCAATGGAACGGGTGATCACCCAAAAACATCTTTCCCGCACAAAAGAAACGCGTGTCATCTTTAATCACCCGCGATTCCAACCCCGCCAGCGCCACCAGCGGTTTAAAAACTGACCCCGGGGAATATTGTCCCTGAATAGCCTTGTTTGTCAGTGGAGAACGTTCATTTTCCACCAGAGCCTGCCACTCATCATTGCTCAATCCCCGGGAAAAAGCATTAGGGTCAAATGCCGGCGTTGAAACAAAGGCAAGAATCTCACCGGAATGCACATCCAAAAGCACGGCCGCACCGCTCTCCTCGCCAAAAGCCTCATAAGCCTTTTCCTGCAACCGGGCATCCAGCGTCAGATGAACAGCCTTTCCCGGCACACCTTCTGTCTCTTCAATTTCTTTCATCACCCGGCCATAAGCATTGACCTCAAGCTTCAAAATACCGCCTCTGCCACGCAACTCATGTTCCAGATATTTCTCTATCCCCGATTTGCCGATTTTTGCATAATCAGATTATAAGCCTGTTGAT
>CALXTH010000078.1 GCA_944391365.1 uncultured Alphaproteobacteria bacterium
GGGTTGGATAAATTATACCGGCGGTGCCAGTAGCCGCGCTTTTCCATACAGTTCCGATAATCAGACGGATCAATCGCCGAATCATCCCGCAGAGAGTTGACCACAATCGGCTGCGCGCCGGGGTAGGGAACATAAGACGCCCAAATCCCCTTGTCATTATGCCAGTCGGCACGAATATCCAGCTTAACCTCTTCTGAATAAAACCATGATTTGAAATCGGGAATTAACGTAAAATATTCAGCCTTACGCAAACATTCGGAATGATCACGGGCAAACTTCTGAACCCCGGTATTTTCTTTCTCCCAGTGAAAAATAACCTGCCCCCGTCCAGTAACCATCCAGGCGCAGGATGAAAGCAGAAAAGAAGATAAAAGAATGACCGCGGTTTTTTTGTTCATTTCTCTGTCCTAAAAGTCCAGATTGGCATAATGTTTTGCCGGCAGAATGCCCCGGATATTGTCTTTCAGAATATCTTTGAAACTTGGCCGGGATTTTATCTTGGAGTACCAGATTTTGGCATTACGATAACTGTCCCAGGGAATATCCCCCAGATAATCAATAATTGACAAATGCGCTGCCGCCGTAATATCGGCCAAAGAAAACTCGTCACCGGCCAGATAATTGCGCTGTTCGGCCAGCCAGTCCAGATATTCCAGATGAAAGGCAAGATTATTCAGACCGATTTTCAGGATTCTTGAGTCCGGCGCCTCTCCGCTTGAAAATCTCCTGAAAATTTTTTCAGCCACAATATTGCGATAAACTTCCCGATAAAATTTCTCGTCAAACCATTCAACCAGCCGCCGGACTTCTGCCCGCGCCCTCGGATCTTGGGGCAAAGTCTTGGCTTCAGGCGAGATCTCCTCCAAAAATTCGGAGATTGCATAATTTCCGGCAACAACATTTCCGTCAAAAACAAAAACCGGGAGGCTTCCCGCCGGATTAATTTTATAAAGATCCTGAGACAAATTCCATGGTTCTTCTTCTTTCAGAACAAAAAGCATCTTCTTCTCGCTCATCAGAACCCTGATCTTGCGGGAAAACGGCGATACCGGATGATGAATCAAAAGAACCATAAACAACCCTCCAAACAAACTATACCGGATTTTAACAAACAGAGTGAATAAGGTCAAGTTCTCGTCGGATAATTTTTTTTAATTGTTGATGAAATCAGGCGCCACAATACCGACACTCTGTTCCTCAATCTTTTTGATATAGTCGCTGATGGCCTGTTCGGTTTTCTTCCGGGCTTCAGGGGTCGCCAGATAAACGCTCAACCCGTTATAAACCTGCTTCCGGTAGGGTGACATTTTTGAAATACCGATAAACAGCGGCATATTCCAGATGGCGTCTTTTGAAAAACGAACCTGATTGCGGAGCCCCATCTGTGCCAAAACCACCCGGGCATAATATTCCGAAGTGAAAATATAATCAATCTCCCGTCTGAAAAGCTTTTGATACAAAGTATAATCATCATCAACGGTTTCAACATTGAAAGTTTTGATTTCTTTTGCGACAAAATCGCTCAGATGTTCTTTTGAGCTGATACCTCCTTTCAGCTTTTTCAAATCATCTTTGCTCTTAACCTCATTAATCCGGTCGGGCAGCATGGCAAGCACAATCGGATTGTTGACCAGCGCCGGATACACAATATCAAGCCCCTGATACATATTGGTTTCGTGATAAACCCCGGTAAGAATATCTATTTTGCCGCCCCTGACCATACGCACCAGCTCCTGATAAGGATAGTGAGTCGTATAATCTATAATAAAATTGGCAAACTTGGCATAATCGGCAATAACCGGCTGAAAAATATTGCTGTATGAATCCGGAAAAGACGGAACCCGCAAAACCCCGAAAGGCGGATAATCAACAAAACCGGTCGCCCTCAACTGTTTGACTTCCCGATTCCTTGTCGTATCAAATTCGACCTGAGCCTGGGCAGAATTTCCCAAAAACAGAAGAAAAGCCGCGCTGATAATGATTTTCGGCAAATTTAACATGACAAACCTCAGAAATTTTTATATAATATTAACTAAACTAAATTAATATAAAAAACGTTAATAAACTTTTATTATAGGAAAAATAGAAAGAAATGGACTCGTCTCAAAAATACGCCAATGCGGAAATTTCCGGTATGACCGAAAGCGAACTCGAGAGCAGGGCTCTGATCCGTACCGCGTCGGCGCTGAATATGATTAAAGAACATTGGGAAGAGAAGAAATCTGAACTCCCTCAGGCGTTGGAGAAAAACCGCCGCCTCTGGACGATCATCGCCACGGCAATGGGCGAACCGGATTGTCCGCAGAGCAAAGAAATTAAAATCAATATTATTAACCTTTCAATATTTATATTCAAAAGAATCAATAATATTCTGGCCGACCCGACCCCAAAGCCGGAAAGCCTGAATATCCTGATTGATATTAATATGAATATTGCCCGCGGACTGGCAGAAAACAACGCCCCCGCCAACGCTCAGGGCTGATCTGAAAAGATAATAAAGGAGCTCTTTATATTGCTAAAGAGCTCCTTTTTTGATGTCTTATTATGAGTTTACCGGTTTCCCCTCCTCAAATTCCAAGACAGGCCGGACACTTTGCTTTCTAAAATACCATCGTTCTGGTTCATAATCTTTTTGCCACGTCTGAGTACCACCATCACTTCTTAGAATCCATGCATAACCCGCACTGGCTTCTGTAGAAGACCAGTAAGTTCCTGTTGTAAAATCACCACCACTATTATCAGCAAAACCCATAATAGAACCTCCTGCCGTTTTAAAGCCTGAATTTATCACATCAAAATTATTAGGCATACTGGCCAAAACGCCAATTGCAGGCAGACACCAATTCTTTCCAGCAGGTGTCCCTTGAGGTCGATAATTATAGGCAGCCCAAACAGCTTCGTAGTCATTAGGATTACCTATTTTAATTAATTTTTCTGTATTCTCGCAACTGTTCCAATCTGTAGCGGTGCCAAAATTTTCGAGTTCACGGTTATCCTCAAGTCTCGTTGACCAAGGTGTCCTTGCAGCAATATTATCGTGAGACATAATAATTCCGCTACCGTCCCCCTTGACATAAATAACAACACCAAGTAATGTTTTATTACTTAATTTTTTTTCAGAACATGTTCCGTCACTGTAATATAACCATCCTAGCTGACAAATATCCTTTTTACTGCTTTCGCAAACACGGCCATTCCAGGTCCATCCCTCAGCGCAACTGCATTTCTGATATTTGCCAAAGCAGTGTTCTCCGATACCTCCTAAATATCCTGTGCCGATACAAGTATTTATATAAGAACTGTTACACTTGGAACCAAAATACAATACAGGACGAAAAGTTCCCAAAGCCGAACGACTATCAATACCAAAACCACCGTTAGAAGCCTGAAATCTTAATGTTATATATCTTTTTTCGTCTCCATAAGCATTAGAAGAAGATGACAAGGTAGAAGAAGGAATTTCTTCATCCCTGGCAATTTCGGCATCTGTTCCCAAGGAACGACTAAGTGCACTATTTATACTATTATAATTTTGATCCAAACTATATAATAACCCGGCAGACGGTAAACACCACTCTCTATCTATAAGCATACCAGATGGATTATAATTAAAAGCATCCCACGCTATAGAATAAACCGAACTGTCAAAGGTATTTCTAATAATATTTGTATTCTGACAAAAATCAAAATCTTTTGCAGCTGTAAACTCTGAAGTATATTTATGCAAGCCAGAAACATCTAGATTAGGAGAAGCGCCAGTAAGTTTTTTAAGTGACATAACAGCTCCGCCTCCGGATGGAGAAACATAAATAACGAACCCTAAAACGTAATCACAATCAGAACGTTGCTTAGTGCATATTTCTTGAGGCTCATATATCCCTTGTTTTAGAACTAAACGATGGCAGTATAAATCTCCAACATTGCAGCTCATAACACATTCCCCGTTGTTCCAGGTATATCCGTCGGCACAGGTGCAGGACTGATACTTTCCGCCGCAGCCGTCGCCGCTTCCGCCGGTCATGTTTTCCCCGCTGCAGGTATATTGAAAACTTGTGTCACATTTCACGCAACCGCCGCTCTCGCTCCATTGATAATCTTTTGCACAGCTGCATTTTTGATATTTGTTGTCGCAGCTTTCTCCTTCGCCTTTATCATACCCCGTCCCGGAACAGGAATATTTAAAGCTCGTCGCACAAACACATTCTTTTGTCGTGTCGCTCCACTCATAATTCAGCGGACATTTACATTCTTTATAATAGGGTTCGCCCGTCTCCGGATCCGTACAAACCCCGCTGCTGCTCACCCCGTCGTTTTCGCCGCAGTCAACATAAGTTCCGCCGCTGCTTCCCGGAATCCCGACATCACATTGCAGTTTATAATGTGTCTTGCCGTCACAATCGGTACAGCTTTCTTTTGCCTCATATCCGTCTTTGATTTCATCATACGGAAAATCCGTGCACAACCTGCAGCAAGAGGCATATAATCCGTCGCAGGCTTCCCCGACTCCCTGTTCATCAGGTGCGGTGCAGGTCTCGGTATTTTCAACCGGACAGGCCTTAACGCAGCCGGTATGCCAGTCCGGATCATACGGACAGTCCAAACCGGGCTTAAAACCCTCCTGACACACTTCATCTGTATATCCCTCCAGCCGGCAGCGTTCCGGCCCGTCCGGCTCAATCGGTCCCGGCCCGCTGGAGCTCGGTTCATCTCTTCCGGCACCGGCTCCGGAACATTCTCCCGCATCGGTAATAAAACACACGGACGCAAGTTTTGTTGGTGATGATTGAGGTGACGATTCGGAAAAGATTGACGAGTGTGTATAGAGATGTATATCGGAAAAAGAAAAACTCTTTCCAGACAAAAATCTTTCCGAACCGCCATAAGTTGAAAAATCAAAAGAAAGCGTCGCCGCTGAAATATCCTGCGCGGCCAATAAGGATACGCAGGAAGAAGATACCAGAAGTATCTTTTTGAACTTCATCATAATAACACCTATCTATCTACATTTATCCACACACAGTTATCATAACATAAAAAATATATTCACGCAATAAGATTTTAATCAGAAGACGAAATTTTGAAGAAAAAAGCGTCGAATAACCGAAAAAGCTCAATAAAAACCTTAATTTTAAAAGAATTTCCGGTAAAATTTTTTGTTTTTTGCAATAATCCGAAAAGTTTTGTGTGTTTACAGCCGTGCCGGATGCTGCTAATGTCAAACCAACAGATAATGATAATGAAAAGGATTTGAAATATGACAAACATTCATCCCTCGGCGGTTGTTGAAAACGGCGCTAAAATTGCCGCTAGCGCCAAAATCGGCCCGTTCTGTTATATTAGTTCGGAAGCCGAAATCGGCGAAAATGTCAACCTGATTGCCCGGGTCAGCATCTTGGGAAAAACCTCTGTCGGCGAGGGAACCGTTGTTTTTCCCGGAGCCTGCCTCGGCGGCGGTCCTCAGGATCATGGCAACGAGTTTCAGCCTCAGGCCAGACTGATTATCGGCAAACGCAATGTCATCAGGGAAAATGTCACCATGCACGCCGGAACCCCGAAAGAACACTTTACCACAGTGGTCGGCGACGACGGAATGTTTATGGTTAATTCTCATGTCGCACATGATTGTGTTGTTGGCAATAATGTCATTATGACCAACAATGCGGTTATCGGCGGTCATGTCCATTTGGGCGATGGCGTTATTTTGGGCGGAAATTCGGCAGTTCACCAGTTCTGTCATATCGGTCGCAAAGCCATGATCGGCGGTCTGAGCGGCGTCGAGCGAGATGTTATTCCGTTCGGTATCGTCACCGGAGACCGCGGCCGTCTGCGCGGACTGAATGTCGTTGGACTAAAACGAAGCGGAATTGATGAACATACGGTCAAAGCCGTCAGCCATGCTTTTATGTATATTTTCAAAGGCAAAGAAGACACTTTTGACGTAAGAGTTGAAAAAGCCAAAACCAAATATGCCGATAACGAAATGGTCATGGAACAGCTGCGCTTTATTGAAGAGTCGCTTCACGGCCGCCGCAAAATTATGACCGCGGAATAAATCGTTAAGAAAAAATATAGGAAGTTATTGTATAAAAAAACAATAACTTCCTGTTTTTATAAAAAGGATAAATATGGCTAAAAAATTAGGGATTATCGCAGGCGGCGGCAGCATTCCCCGGCGTTTGATTGAACATTGCAAAACGCTCGGGCGGGACTATTTTGTGCTGGCAATAGAGGGCAATGCCGATAAAAATCTGATAGATGACACGGTCCCCCACATGTGGATGCGTTTGGGGCAGGCCGGCAGCGGGTTCAAAAAATTCAAAGAAGAAAAAGTTGATGAAGTCGTCATGATCGGCACAATCAAACGCCCCGGCATTCATGATCTGGTGCCTGATTTGCGGACAACGGCGTTCTTTGCCAAAATCGGCATGAAAGCGCTGGGCGATGACGGAATATTGCGCGCCGTCATCAAAGAAATCGAAAATGAAGGAATGAGCGTCCGCGGCATCCATGAAGTCATGCCTGAAATTCTGGTCAGGGAAGGGGTCCTGGGCAAGCATAAGCCGGACAAACAGGCCATGGCAGACATCCGCCGCGGCATTGAGGTTGCCCGGACGCTTGGTGAATTGGATGTTGGTCAGTCGGTCATCGTCCAGCAGGGACTTGTGCTCGGCATGGAGGGAATTGAAGGAACCGATGAGCTGATTCGCCGCTGTGGTGAATACCGGCGAAAAGGAGCCGGCGGCGTGCTGGTCAAACTCCGCAAGCCCCAGCAGGATATGCGCATAGACCTGCCCACCATCGGCACCCGTTCGGTTCTTCGTGCCAAAGAAAGCGGTCTGCGGGGCATTGCCGTTCATGCCGGCAACGGATTGATTGTTGATGAAGCGGAAATGATTAAAACCGCAGATAAAGAAGGACTTTTCATCATAGGAGTAAACCCCGGTGAGTTTTGAGCATAAGCAGAAAATATACCTGATAGCCGGTGAGCCGTCCGGAGATTTGCTTGGCTCACGTTTTATGCGGGCAATGAGGAAAGAATGCGGCGACAATGTCGAATTTTATGGCGTCGGCGGCGATACCATGGAAAAAGAAGGGCTCAAATCGCTTTTTGATATTAGTGATTTGGCCGTTATGGGACTGGTTGAAGTCATTCCCGCTATTCCGAAAATCCTCGGCCTGATTAACCAAACCATTGCGGATATTGAGCGGGTTCGGCCTGATGTCGTCATGACCATTGACAGCTGGAGCTTTTCATTCCGCATTCACAAAAAATTGCGAAAACTGAAAACCGGAATCCCCCAGGTACATTACGTTGCGCCGCAAGTCTGGGCATGGAAGAAAAAGCGGGCGCAAACCATGTATAAATATATTGATTTGCTGCTGACGCTTTTCCCCTATGAGCCGAAGTATTTTACTCCATATCATCTGCAGGCGGAATTTGTCGGCCACCCTGTTGTCGAAAGCCCGGCAATAACGGCAGATGGAGAGGCTTTCCGGAAAAAATATAATATTGCCGCTGACGAAAAAATCATCACGGTTCTTCCCGGCTCCCGCAAAACGGAAGTCTCAAAACTGTTGCCTGATTTTCTTGCTGCTGTAAAGCTTTTGCAAAAGCAGAATGAAAAATTCCGTTTTGTTGTCCCGACCGTCAAAACAGTCGCACCGGCCGTCAAAGCCGTAGTCTCAAATTCCGGTTTGCCGATAATTGTTTTGGAAAGCGAAACCGACCGCTATGCGGCTTTTCGGGCTTCTTCTGCAGCCATTGCCGCTTCCGGAACCGTCGCGCTTGAACTGGCAATATGCGGCGTTCCGCATATTATCTGTTATAAGGTGTCTCCGCTGACGGCCATGCTTGTCCGGCGGTTTCTGAAAATCCAGTTTGTCAACCTGTCAAATATTTTGCTCGGGCGCGAGATTGTTCCGGAGTTGTTGCAGGAACAATGCGTTCCGGCTAATATTGCCTCTTGGATAAACCACCTTGTCAACCGGGATAACGACTGGTATGACCGCCAGCAGGAAGGCTTTGCCAAAGTCCGTAAGATTCTGGGTGCCGGAGAACAAACCCCGAGCGAAACGGCCGCCCGTATAATCCTTGATTTAATGAATAAAAAACAGCACCCGAAAAATGAAGATTGATATTGTTGATACCACGGTTCGCGACGGAGAACAAACCAGCGGCGTCGCTTTTAAGGCCGAAGAAAAACTGGTTATCGTCCGCCGCCTGCTGGAAGATGTTGGGGTGACCCGCTGTGAAGTCTCCAGCGCCAAAGTCAGTCCCGAGGAGCAAAAAACATTGACGGATATCATGGCTTGGGCGCAGGATAATGCCTGCCCGGACAGAATAGAGGTTTTGAGCTTTACGGATTTTAACAAATCAATTGATTGGCTGAAACCCACCGGCTGCCGCCGCATCAACCTGTTGACCAAAGGTTCTGAACGACATTGCACCATGCAGCTGAAAAAAAGCCTGACCGACCATTTGAATGATGTTGAAAAAACGCTGAAATACGCACAGGATAACGGATTTAAGGCAAATGTTTATCTGGAAGACTGGTCAAACGGCATAAAATTCAGCCCGGATTATGTCTGGAAAATGCTTGATAAATACGCAGAGCTCGGCTTTACCCGGATTATTTTGCCGGATACCCTGGGCATTCTAAATCCCTTTGACACGTTTGAACTCGTTTCTCAAACGGTTGCGCGTTATCCCGGGCTTGAATTTGAGTTTCACGCCCATAATGACTATGGCATGGCGGTCGCCAATTCTCTGGCCGCGGTCAAAGCCGGCATAAAAGCGCTGCATGTCACGGTCAACGGCTTGGGCGAGCGCACTGGCAATGCTGATCTGGCACAGGTTGTCGCCGCCACCAACGATCACACGGATTTCACCACAACCATCGATGAAAGCAAGTTAAAGGATATCAGTATCCTGGTCGAAACTTTCAGCGGCAAGCGGATTGCCCCGAATATGCCGATTCTGGGCAAGGATGTCTTTACCCAAACGGCAGGAATTCATGCCGACGGTGATAAAAAAGGCAATCTCTATGTTTCAAAACTGCTGCCGGACAGGTTTGCCCGCACGCGTGACTATGCACTGGGCAAACTCTCGGGAAAAGCCAGCCTGGAAATGAATTTGAGCAAACTCGGCATTGAATTGAATGACGAACAAAAAAGCAAAATGCTTGAAAAGATTGTTGAACTCGGTGATCTGAAAAAGAAAGTCACCGCTGAAGATCTGCCTTTTCTGGTCTCGGATATGCTTGGCGGCCACCGCTTTAAAACTTTCCGTATTCTGGGCTGTGTCATTTCAACCACCATGGAGATGAAACCGAGTGCCACGGTCAAAGTTGAATATAAGGGCAGGGTGTATGAGGATGTTGCCAACGGCAGCGGCGGTTATGATGCTTTTATGAATGCACTGCGCAAAATGGCCGGAAAAATGAACATCACGATCCCGCGGCTGATTGATTTTGAAATCAGTATTCCGCCCGGCGGCAACAGCAACTCGTTGGTTGAGGCTTCAATCAAATGGGACAACGGCATGGTCACCCATGCCGTCTCCGCCGATCAGGTCAAGGCCGCCGTCAAAGCGACCGAACGTGTCCTCAACCTGATTTATAAGGAATAATTTTTTAATTAGGACAGCTGAATCTTGCTGAATTGCTTATAGACGATTGTAATGAGCCACCGCACCAAACAAAAGAGCATCCTTCTCTCAACCATCCAGAGACAACGGAGCTACATCTGCTGTGTCCACTATAATTCAGACATGACTCTTTTTCGCTACTGGGAGCTCCTCCACAATAGCTTCCTGTATCATCGCAACAGTTTCGATATGGAGACCCTTTACATTTATAACAACTCTTTAACCCTTTAGAACCACAAGCACACATTTCGTATGAGGTCTCAGTATACCCGTAGTCACAAGAATAAGAAAAACCTGAAGGGCAAGAAAAATCATGATTATGAGAGCCGGATCCCGAGCTTGAAGAAGAACTTGAAGACGAAGATGAACCGCCGGAGCTGGATGAAGGCCAAGCAGAACCACTGCTTCCTGATGATGAAGAGCTTGAAAAACCAGGAATACCAGTGCCTGAACTTGAAGACGAAGGAGCTGATTGACATTTACGACACGTTACTGAACTTTTGCCACAAGGACAATAAACAACAATACGAGAAGCAGAATCAAATCCATAAGAACAAAGTGACGAAGAAATAGCATATCCTGAAGGGCACTGATAAGTATGTACGTGAGTTCCTGAAGATTTGCAAGAATAGCAGGCAGATCCACATTCGGTTGTTGAGACTTTGACTTTGTTCTGGCTGCTAGAGCAGGAGACGGATTTTGAACCAGACGGGCAGGTGTCGGAGCAGCATTTTTTACAAGATGAGTATTTTGTTGACCCTCCCCAAGAGCAAGAGGAAGCTCCGGCGGCCGCCCCACAAGAACAAGTTTGGTAAGAGCCTGGACACTGGCAGGAGGCATATTTACCGCCGCAGACGGTACCGACGCCCTGCAACGGCGATGAACAGGTGTAAAGGTCGGAGCGGCAGACACATTTGTCAAAGTAGTTGGCGTCATACGGGCAGCGTTTGTTGATGTTCTGAACAGAATTGCAACTTCCGGTCTGAGTATAGCCGTCTTCTTTGCAGGCTCGGGGATTATCCAGCTGGCAGGAGGCATATTTCCCACCGCAGCTTTCGCCGACGCCATAATAAGGTTTGGTACAGGTGACCAAATTCGGTTTGCACTCACATCTTTCAAAATAGGTATTGTCGTAAGGGCAATAATTGACAGAGTCTTGAACAGAACTGCACGAGGTTGTCACATATCCCTCTTTATTGCAGCGTTCCTTATTATCCAATTCCCATTCGGGGTCATCGCCGTTTCCGTTATCGCCGCCGGATGAGCCACCGCCCAGGGTACCTCCGGAAGAATTATCCGGCGTATTCGCCCCGCCATAATCATACTCATCCCCCCGACAATTCCCCGCGTCTGTAATGAAGCACACGCTTGCAAGCTGGCGCAGCTTGACCCGGTCAGTTAGCTGTGGAGTGATTGGAGATAAGATAGCACTGCGTGCGCCTTGTGCCGCTGTTGGGTCAAGTAAATCATCTGTGTCATCGCGAGGCGAATTTATTCGCCGTGGCGATCCATTTATATTATGATGGATTGCCGCGTCGGACGAAGTCCTCCTCGCAATGACAGAGGCGGAAAGAAGTTTGGATTGGGAAGCAAGGTGTGTGTATGAAGAACGGGGAATCCCGTCAAATGTAGAGATAAATGTATTCTTCCCAACCGGGGTGATATCAGGAATGAGTCCGGCGTTGGCAAGAGAGCCGAGGCCGAGACAGGATACGGACAACAATAAAGCATAACGTATTGCCATCATAATATCTCCTTGCAAACTCCTTTCCTCCGACTCCCATCATCCCAGAAAATAAAATAGTTGTAAATAATAATTTTCATAATACGACGAAAAAATGATGCAAAAAGAAAGGCCAGCTTTTCCAAACTGACCTTTTTCTTTAATAATTTACCTTTCCGGCTCGGCAAACACCAAGCCCCGACATTCTGGAATCAAAAACTATTTTTTTGCAGAATCATTTCCAGAGGCTTTTTGTTGCAAATCTTTAATCAAATCATCAATTCCGTTCGGTGCTTTTTTGATATAAGCATTATATTCATTCCGGGCTGTAATCGCCAAACTGACGTTTTCAATGATAATATCAACGATTTTGAATGAATTCCCGGTCTGTTTAACCCGCCAAACCACTTTGGCTGGCTCCCCCTCCGGCATGGGAACAGTTGAATTGACAAAAACCTGATTGGCAGAATTCGAAGGTGTTGTTCCGGTAAACTTAAAATCACGCCCTTTAAACTCATCAAAACGTTTTGACCAGGTTTTGATATTCATTTCCCGGTATGCATCAATAAAAGCTTCACGCTGTGCCGGAGTTGCTGTCCGCCAGTAGCGCCCGAGTACAAACTGCCCGATAAATTTCATATCCAGAGCATTGTTAAACAACTTGGCAAAACGAGCATCTTTTTCTTTTTGTGAAATATTGGCATTGATAATATTTTCAATACCGTCATTTGTGACATCTTCAACAAACTTCTGTGCCGCGGCGGCATCAACGTCGGCCCGGGCCGGTAAAGCATATAAAAACAAAGTTAAAACAGCCGCCATAAAAACATATTTTTTCATCAAATAAACTCCCTCTGATTAATAATCCGTTTCATCTTCAATGCCGAAATCAAAGTCATATCCGGCTGTCGTAGACAGGTCGTCTTTAAAACAGCCTTTATTCTTGCGATTTTGCATATAAGCAGCTTTCATCGCGGCATAATAGTCCATTGAGTTGCTTTCCAAATCTTTCAGCAAATCCATATTCTGTTCCATAGCCGTTACGCCATAAACAACAGCCATCCCATAAGCAATTTTGTCATGAACATTGGCATCATTGATTGTAGTCCAATAGACAGGATCAAAGACAAAGGCCAAACCGGTGCTGACTGCGGCGCGTGGCGTTGACGGCCCGAGAAATGGCAATACCAGATAAGGCCCGTCCGGAATGCACCATTCGGCAAACGTATCATCAAATCCGGTTTGCTTTTCCGGCAGCCCCCAAGCTTCAGCCACATCAAACATTCCGAACAACCCGAGCGTTGAATTGATAACAAAGCGTGACAATGAAATGCCGGAACGCTTGGGGTCAGCCTGCAACAGATAGTTTCCGGCAGAAACCGGCTCATGCAGATTGTCAAAGATGTTGCTGATACGCTTTCTGACAAAAGGCGTCGTAATATCACGATAAAATTCAGCAACCGGCATAAAAACATAATGATTGAAAACGTTGTTGAAGCTGAACATTGCCCGGTTATAAACTTCAAGTACCGATTCGTCGTCGGCATACATATCATGATTACCGGCAGCCGCAAACGCTGTTCCGGAGCTTATGGATAAAGCCAGAGCCATTCCCAGGAATAACTTTCTCAACATTTTCATTGCAATCCTTTCTTATTCTGGCAACACAAATCCAGAATATTTTGCTTTATGGGTTAAATCAACTAAAATAATTATCAAAAAATTAATAAAAGGCAATACAAAATCAAAAAAATAAACAAAAATTGAAGGGCGGCGCAATGTATATTTTCCATATTTCTGATATTCACTATGCCTCGGACAATCCGCGCGGACAACATAATCTGGAGCGGATTGTAGAGGCGCTCAACGCCCAGCATGTCACCCCGGATATCGTGGTCGTAACCGGAGATTTGGTCTGGAAATGGAGTAGGGCGGAATACCATCCGTGCCTGCAGGCCTTGAAAAAGCTTAAAAGCCCGTGTCTTGTCATCACCGGGAACCACGATCGCTCGGCAGACCTGATCGAGGCTCTGTCTGAAAATCTGCCGCATCATCCCCGGCCGGAGACACCGGGACGGCTAAATTATATGGATGACCGTTTCCCTGTCAGACTTATTGCACTTGACAGTTATAAGGCCAACACCGGTGGTGGAGAAATAAATGACAGCACATTGCATTGGCTGGAGCAAAAACTTGAGGATAACTCGGAAGGTAAACCTGTTGTCGTTTTGGTGCATCAATATACATTGCCGACCGGCAGCGGTTTCTTTGACCGTCATCAGGCACCGTGGTTTGAAAAATTTAATCAGATTGTTGCCGCTCATGCCAATACCGTAAAGCTCGTTCTCTGCGGGCATTTACACAATTCCGTTGCGTCGCATATCGGGGCAGTGCCGCTGATCTCCGGATTCAGCACCAATTGGGCGGAAGAAGTGCTGAACGCGACAAATGATCAGCCGGAGAGAGATACCGAACGTCCGCTGGCTTTTTTGATTCATCACTGGGACGGCAAAAAATTTACCACCCATACCGTAACGGTCAAATAAATTTGTTACAAAGTCGAAATCTTTTGTGTCTTGCATCAATTTGCCTTTTGCCCTATCATCCAAAACAGTTGAATTACTTATTTGGAGGATAAAAATGATAAACAAACCATCAGCCCCGATTAATCTGTTTGATGTCCAGTCTTCACAGAAAGTCATCGGGCAGGAAAAATTCTTAAAAGCTTTTGAGAAGATTCTAAACCACGGCGGATATTGCCAGGGACCCGAGACCAAAGAACTTGATGCCAAACTTGCCGAATACGCCGGCTCCAAATATGCCGTCACTTGTTCATCCGGAACAGATTCCCTGATTTTGCCGTTAATGGCCTGGGGCGTTAAAGAAGGCGATGCCGTCTTTGTTTCCTCTTTCACCTTTGTGGCTTCGGCAGAAGCTCCGGCAATTCTGGGCGCCACCCCGATTTTTATTGATTCCGATCCTGATACCTGGGACATGGATGTGAACGATCTTGAACGCCAGATTGAACGGGTTAAACAGGAAGGGAAATTAAACCTGAAGGCCGTTATTGCCGTAGACATCTTCGGCAACCCCTGCGATTATGACGCAATCAAGGCTGTTGCCCACAAATACGGCATGAAAGTTCTTTCAGACGCAGCACAAAGCTATGGTTCTGTTTACAAAGGCAAAAGAGCCGGTTCCATTGCAGATATGACGTCGACTTCTTTCTATCCGACCAAACCTTTGGCCGGTTACGGAGACGGTGGTGCCGTAATGACAAACAGCGAAGAAGAACGCGACCTGATGGTTTCCTGCCGTGTTCACGGAATGAGCCCGGAAGATCACTATGATAATGTTCGCATGG
>CALXTH010000079.1 GCA_944391365.1 uncultured Alphaproteobacteria bacterium
TAACTGTATCAGAATTAATCACACCCCTCCTAACCTCCCCTATATCTACAGGGGAGGAAAATATTGCTAATTTATTTTTATTATGGATTGCTTCGTCGGACGAAGTCCTCCTCGCAATGACAGAGGCGGAAAGAAGTTTGGATTGGGAAGCAAGGTGTGTGTATGAAGTGCGGTTTCCCCGCTGTGTGAAGATAAATGTATTCTTCCCAACCGGGGTGATATCAGAAATGAGTCCGGCGTTGGCAAGAGAGCCGAGGCCGAGACAGGATACGGATAACAATAAAGCATAACGTATTTTCATCATAATATCTCCTTGCAAACTTCTTTCCTACGACTCCCATTATACCAGAAAATAAAATAGTTGTAAATAATAATTTTCATGAAATGACAAAAAAATAATGCAAAAAAAAATCCTCCCCTTAACTTTTCAAGAGGAGGAAAATCACAGTAGATTGAACCTAATAAGAAGCGAGCACCGGGCGAACATAGTTGGTGTCGCCGCCGTTGTACCAACTGCCGCCAGTAGACATACTCACGTAGTAGTGGTAGCTGGCGTAGCCGATGGTAGACGACCAATACCAGCTTTCTGTCAATTTTGTACCACCATTTGTCGATAATAAGCTATTTAAAGATGATTTGTTACTATACATTGTAAGTAACTGGTCTTTTGTCGGTAAGGTACCTTTGAGGTTGCCACAGAAAGAGTAATTAGAACATGAACTGCTTGCACTGCTCCAGTTCATTGTACCTAAATCTTTCATGGCCACATAGAAATTCATTCCGCTTGTTTTAACGCCAACTACTTTACCATTACAGTAGTACAAATCCCCTTGCGCACCATTTAAAACCTGCTGCTGACAACTTCCGTTTTTCCACTCATAACTGCTTGAACACGTGCATTGAGTATATTTGCCACCGCAGGCAGAGCCTGCGCCACCGGCATAGCCGGTACCGGAGCAAGTATATTGATAAGAAGATGAACAGGAAAGGGCACAACTGCTCCCGTTCCACACATAATTTGCTGCACAAGAACATGTTTTATATTTCCCGCCACAAGGTTGCCCCGAACCGCCGGAATAACCTGTTCCTGTGCAACTATATTCAAAACCGTTCTCCGCACAAACCGTAGATTCATCTTCGGCACAGAACCACCCGTTGCCAAACGGACACTTAACCCCTTTCCCTCCATCACACGAACTCTCCGTATATCCAAGCGCGGCACAATTCTGTACCGTAACACATTGCCCAAAAGCCAAACCGGGAAAACAGGACAAACTTGTCCCCAATAAGAAATAAACCTGAATTTTCATGACACACATCCTTCATAATATCACACCAAGATAGTATATCATATTTTAAAATTATTGTAAATCATAAATTCGATATAATGACAAAAAAATTATGTAAAAAGAAAGGCCAGCACGCTCAACCTGACCTTTTCCTCTAACATTTATTCTTTTCCACTCCGTCATTGCAAGGTTGCTAATTCACTTGACCCAATAGGGGCACAATCTGCACGCAGTGCTATCTTATCCCCAATCAACCAACAGCTAACCGATCGGGTCAAGCTGCGCCAGCTTGCAAAAAAAAAGCTCCCTTAAATGGGGAGCTTTTGAATTGGTGCGGCCAACGAATTGGGAGTAAAATAACCACCAACGTGGTTATTTTGCGAAGCAATCCTAGAATACTTGGATTTGTAAAGGCAGATTACTCTGCCTGCAACAAAACCTAGTATTCGTGGCGCCTTTAGGCCTAGTCTTCTCCGCACCCAAAAAAAAGCTCCTATCGGAGCTTTTGAATTGGTGCGGCCAAGAAGACTTGAACTTCCACGGGCTTAGCCCATAACGACCTCAACGTTACGCGTCTACCAGTTCCGCCATGGCCGCATCATTAAAACAATAGAGTTATTACCTTACTTATAAAAATAAATCAAGAACTTTTTTCAAATTGCAATAAGAAAAATAACAGAACCATGAAACAAACTTGACTAGATGTTCATCTGAATAATTTCCTTATAAGCCTTAATCGCCGTGTCTCTGAAAGCCACAACCGTGTCCAGCGTCTGCTCGGCATTTGAAATCGCCATAACCACATCTTGCACATCAGCTTTCCCGGCAATCCCGAGCATAGAAATATTCTCGGCCTTTTTCATGGTTGAAGCCGCCTCATCAACCGTATTTTTCAAAATAGCACTGAAAGAAGTATCCGCCTTGGCTTTTTCAACCTCTTTCATCGCCGGCGACGAGCTGATCCGCCCCAAAGCCTGTTGATAAGCATTTAATGCACTGGAAACATCACTAATCATACTTTTTCCCCTTTTTTAATCCCCTGAAAATTATTCCAAAACATCCAAAATCTTAGAGTTCATCTCGCGAGACGTCTGCATCACGCTGAGATTAGCCTCATAAGTACGTTGAGCCTCTTTCAAATCCATCATCTCAATCAACGGATTCACATTCGGCATGGAAACATACCCCTGAGCATCTGCGGCCGGATGATTCGGATCATATTTTTTGATAAACTCGGAATTATCCTTAATCACCTTGTCTACTTTAACCAGATGAGCACCGGTTTCCTTATCCACATACTGCTTAAAAGTCACCACCTGCCGCCGGTAGGGATCCTGCCCCGGAACCTCCGAAAACGATTCGGCATTGGCCATATTCTCCGAAATCACTTTCAAACGCTGAGCCTGCGCCTTCATTCCCGAAACCGCAATATCCGCACTGACTGACAAATCACCGTTCATTCAGGCCTCCCTCATGCGTTTATCTTCGTATTGGCAGTTTTAACCAGCGTTTTGAAAGAGCGATAAATCGACAACATCCGGTTATAATCCCCCTTTGTCTTGCTGACTTCATTTAACTGATCTTCAATAATAACACCATTGCCGTCAATACTCAGCGGATCCGAAACTTTGGGAACATAAACCCGATTCGGAACAACCTCCCGGCGCGGCGACACGGAAAAATGCTTCGGATCCGTCGTCTGCAAAGCCAAAGTTTTCTTCACTTCAGTCTGAAACACCGGCCGTTCAACATCTTTGGGAAGATAATGCGGCGTTTTGGCATTGGCAATATTCTCAGCCAAAACCTTTTGCCGCTCGGTCAAATAAGACCGCTCGGTATCAATCATCCGAAATAATGTCAGATTATTTAAATCCATTTCTTCCCCGTTTTATTTGGTTAAACTCCCCAATTCAACCATAAACATGCAACAACCATGCCAGAATTATTTCATTGCCAATCACATAAAAAAAGCTTATACTTAACACATCACAAATACGGATTAGCGGCAGGTGCCCCATGTCTACAAAAGATAATAACCAAACTGAAAATAAAAACAACGACGAAGAAAAGTTGTCCCCAGCTTATGCTGTCGCACTGGGCTACAATCCCCTGAAAGACGATGCCCCGAAAGTCCTGGCCAAGGGACAAGGAGACATTGCCGAAAAAATTATCCAAATAGCCTTGGACGAAGGCATCGAAATTCACCGCGACGCCGATTTGATTGAAATTTTGAAAGCTGTTGACATTGATCAGGAAATCCCGGTTGAAGCTTTTGCCGCCGTGGCCGAAATCATCTCTTACATCTACAAAGCCAATGCCCGCCGGACAACAGACCTTCCCTAAAAAAAACAGACCGGTAATCAATACCGGCCTGCAAAAAAATCATTTACTTTTCAAAAAACCAAAAAAGACTTCATCATCCGGTGGTGCAACCTGTATCGTACTTGGATTGACAAGCTTGATTTCTTCGGTTTCCGGACTGATTAAAACAAACCAAGGACTGTAATGCCTTTGTATGCCAACCAGCCAAAACGGCTGAGAAAGATAATAAACCGGAATCAAATGCCCGTAGAAAACCGCATTGGGATATTCTTTCAACAAAATCTTAAACTTACTCCGGATTTCATCTTTGTCCAAATACTTTGATTTCCTCGGAAAGAAACCGTTTCCGTCAAAATAAACATAACCTTTTCCAAGCGGCATCAGCTTCGGTTCTGTCAAAAAGACCATCCCCGGTACATCGTCAATCCGCTCACACGAACTATTTACCAGCCAGGTCTGCTTTTGCCCTTTCCGGTCTTCAAACTGATAACAATAACCAACCGTCCCCTCCCAGATATATGGTTTCAAAACCTTATCCGGCAGCCAGGCCCGATCAACCAACTCACTGTCCGAAGACATCAAAAAACGGGCATTCAAAAAAGCTTCCGCTTCGGCAGAACTCTGAGGTAAAGGCCGGTTCAGAATCGGACGCAGATATTGTGTAAACACGGCATGCCCGTCCTCATCTTCCGAAATTTCCACCATCAAATGCGGTCCGTAAATCTTTTTCTTTTTTGAATGGCAATATGGAAACAACTGATAAAAATCACAAATATCTTCCGCCCGCTCCGTCACAATCTCGTGAACAGCCGGAAAATAAAGCATAACTTGCGTTTCCGCAGGAACACCATTGGTAAAAGTCAACGAAACGGCCAAATGATATGGATCCGCCGCAACATTAAGGTTCATAATGGCTCTTCCTTCCGGAACATAACCGCTCAAACCTTTTTGTGCAAAAGCATTTTTCAGCCTTTCTGCAACTTCCTGTAAATTTAACTTTTTACTTTCCATAATAATACATTTTATAAATAAAACAAAATAATATAAAAAACATCATCAGACTAACACGCCGGCCCGTTTTGTCAAGAAAAAAGAGTCGGGAAAAACTCCCCGACTCTGTCATTCCGGCAAAAAAGCCTCATTTGAAGGAGAAGCTATTCCACCATACTGATTAACAACAGAAATTTCTTCACACCTGACATTCTGCGTCTCCAAATCAACTAACAAATAAGCATTTTGTCCATGTTCAAAAACTTCGCCGACCAACCAGCAGGATGAAACAAAAACATACGGAATAGGCATTTTCCAAAAACAGGCACGCGGATATTCAGCCCTGATTTGCGGAATCATCGCCAAAACCTCTTTTGCCGTCAGATATTTTCCTTTCCGTCTGTGGAACGACTTTCCGTCACTGTAAAAATAAAGCCCGTCACACTGCACCGCCCTGCCCTTTTCGGGAAAAGTCAAATCCTTTGCCGGACAAAACACAAAAGCGTCCTCTGTCCGCATGGGCAAAACATAAACAAACAAAGCCTGTTCATCATCCAAAAACATGGCATAACCGCAATTTCCGTTGAAAAGCACTGGCTTTACCGGCCGTTTGTCCAACACGGCAGCCCTTATGGTTTCTTCGCCGGACAACAACGCATAAGCCTGAAAAACTTTTTCAACCTCGTCCGCGGTATACGCCAACCCCCGATAACTCTCCAGACACAAACCGGTGAAACCGGTATATTCCGCACTGAAAAATTGTCCGGAAAGCGAATATCCGAGATAAACCGAATCCGAACCGCGACAACAATTTTCCATCAATTCGACAGACATCTCCAAAGGATAAAAACAAACCAGACAAGGACACCCGCCGTCTTTCTCCCGTAGCGACAAAACAATGCTCATGACCCTTAAGCCAGACTGCCCCAAACTTTCAGCTTGGATATCCCAATACCTTTTGCAGGACAAAATTTCATACATATCCGGCGATTTAGGACAAAAGCTCAACATAAACCGGATTAAAAAACTGTTATAATCCGTCAAATCAAATTGCTGTTTCATAATATAAAAATAATTACGTAAAAAATAATATCAAAGATAACCATACCCTAAAACGAATTGACAAAATTGTCAAGACTTTTGAAAAATAACCTGATAAAATCCGTCGGTTCCGGTTTTCAGGGGTGAAAATACAGCCTCATCATCCCGCTCAAAAGGATACCGCCCATCAAGCCGCCGTTCCCAGACTTCCCTGAGATTAACCCTTTTCAAATCGGAATGCCTGACCTCAAACCATTCCGCATTGTCCTGATTTTCATCCCGCAAAATTGAACAGGTCATATAAGCAATGCGCCCGCCGGATTTTGTATATTTATATGCCGTTTCAAGAAGTTGCCTTTGAATACTAACAATTTCGTTTAACTTTCCGGGCGCCAGTCGGAATTTTGCATCCGGACTGCGGCGCCAGGTTCCGCTTCCCGAACAGGGAGCATCAATCACAAACAAATCATACCCGCTTTCATCTGGTTCCCCAACAATCTCAAAACCACCGAGCCCCAAACGTGCCGCCCGGCTCCTAATCGCCTCCAGACGCTCCCTGCTCACATCATGCACAAAAATTTTTCCTTTGCCCTGCATCAGATAAAGCATTGTCAATGCTTTGCCGCCGGCTCCGGCACAATAATCCAAAATTTTCAGCCCCGGACGCGCTTCACACAAAATCGCCGCAATTTGAGAAGATTCATCCTGAACATCAACCTCCCCGCCCTGATAAGCCATACAGTTGTTCAGATTGACCCGCTCATCAGCACGAATGCCAATCGGCGAATACGGTGTTTTGCGAAAAAACAGCCCTTCGCCGCGCAACTTGGCCAAAACGCCCTCCCGCATCCCACTGTTAATACGCAAATCAGCCGGCGCCGTCTCATTCATTGCCCGCAACAAAGCCTGATCCCCGACTTTTTCGAACAGCCAATGCGGCGTTTCTGCTTCCACATCAGGAGGATAGATATCATCTCTTAAAGTTTTAAGCCATTTTTTTTCCTCTTTGGTCACCGCCGGCAAAGCATAAACATCCGCCCCGAAGATCAAATCCAAATCCTCATTTCGCAAATAAACCAGAAGCATTTTGCGTACCTCGTCCGACTGCGCCTCAAAGCTCAGCCGACGGCGGTGTCGGATAATATCCCAAACTTTTTCAACAATAAAACGCCGGTCTTTGGCGCCGATATATTTCCGCTCCCGCAGATAAGCATTAATAATCCGGTCTGCCGGCTGCTCGTCCTTAAAAATTTCTTCCAGCAACGCTGCAACTGCGCTATATCTGGCTCCGTTTTTCATTATTTCCTCCTGTTATTTGCCCTTATCATAAAACAAAATGGCTTGAAAGCAACAACTTTCAAACCATTTCATCAAACTTAGAAAAACAGCCGGGCTAAAAAGTCGGCCTCCGGAACCCTGTAAGCATATTCTTCTTTATCCGGAGTATTCTCTTTTGCCATCCGGACAAATAGCTTGCTTAAAGGATACACCAACTCCCGATCATCCAGACCAAAACTATAAACGACAACGGCCGTCGGTTTTAAGGTCAAACCGCCCCACAACCAGCCAAGTCTGAACCGGCAGCGCAGCCTATATTGTTGCAAACAATATTTCTTTCCCGGACATCCAAGAGACATCTGATATCCCAAAAGAAATTCAGCCTTGCCAAAAGGAACATCCCTGACAAAACGGAAATCCTTTTCCTTAACAACATAGATCACGCGCAAAAAAGGATGATATAAGGCCAGATAAAAAACATTATCCTTTTTAACATGTTTCACAAAGACCAAATATTTTCCCTCATCATCCGGCTTCATCTCCTCAAAAACAAGAAAAGAAGTTCCATAACCAAAGAAAATATCCTGATACACGGAATAACCGCCGGAAGACAAAGCTTCGTCCATCAGAGCCGAAACCTGTTTTTCCCTGATTTTGCGCCGCCTCAGCAAAATGTTGGCATCTACTTGAAGTTTTTCTACAAACTGTTCCATAATTATCTAAAATTTAATAAGACATAAATAATATTTTAACCAAGACGACTATATTCAATTTTAGACAAATTGTCAAATATTTTTTCGTTTTCTCCGCAATAACCTCCCCACAAACTCCGGCATAACACCGGGATTTAAGTAAAACCTAAAAAGCGAACACCGGCCGGACGGAACGGGCGCTACTGGCGTTAAGCTTATAGTAGTCGCGCATATTGAGACTACCACTCGGGTAAGCGTGAAAGTCCCACGCGCCGTAGTTGGAGCTCTCAGACGACGACCAAACGTCCTCGGTACCACTGTAAACATTTCCTAGGATTGTTCCTCCTGCAGTTCTGATACCATTATTAACCTTAGTGAAATTTGTCTGATTATTGATATTATTAAGGACATCGTATGATGGCAGACACCACTGTTTACCGCCGGCACTA
>CALXTH010000080.1 GCA_944391365.1 uncultured Alphaproteobacteria bacterium
AGCCTTCCGCTTTGTTTTTCCTGATGCAGCATGGTCTTTGCCAAAATTTCACAGGCATTTGAAAACAGCTTTTTCATCAAATGATAAGCAGTCTGTTGCTCATTATCTGTATTTTCGTACAACACAAAACGATTCTGATGTTCAATTTGCTTATCATGTGTGGCAACAGTCTCAAGTTCCAGCGAAATCACCATCTGCAAACGATTTGTCTCCCTGTTTATCGGCTCTGTTTTGGCGCGCAGAACTTTGGGTGACAAAATATAATCGGCTAACTCCATATTGTCGGTAATCAGAAAATGCTCATTGTCGGCAAACCAGTCCTTAATCAGTCGTGCGTATTGCACGGAATGAGACTGATCAAAAAAAGCCATCGGATGAACAAAAACCAAAGCCCTGTCATCATCTTTTTCAAGAGGTTGAGGCGGCTGAGTCAGAATTTGTTCAGCGGCCGCCTGTGTATTCTCAATTTTTCCAGCCGGAGCAGGGAGGTCGGCTGCCGGTTTGGGTGTTCCGCTGAATAAAACTTCTTTCTGAGCCAGTTCGGCTTGCTGACGTTTTTCTTCTTCCTGCCGGCGCTCTTCCAGTTCTTCTGAAATTTCTTCGGAAAGTTCGGCTGTTTTGAGAGGTGTTTCATCAACCAGGACTTCCTGTTGGGACAAACGCATCAAAGTGGCATCAACAGCTTTTTCAACATTTTTCGGACTGACATAAGCCGTCATTTCGGCACAAAGACGGTCACCTTCTGTTGATGATCTGACATCCATATCTTCAAGATACTCATCAACAACACTGTAAACCAGAACATTAAAATCGTGCATATCAAGCTGTTCGCGGTATTGTTGCAGCATTTCCAAATTGCTGACCGCCATAAAAGCCGCTTTGTCGACAGCTTTAACCCTGGCCGAAGCCTTTGATACGTCCTCGGAAACCACCTCGCAAGCCTGTCCGTTGACTTTTATCAATGTCCCGGCACACGCAGCCTGCATCCCGAAAGCGCCAAAAAACATAACCAGGCCGATATATTTAAACCAAATACTCATCTCTGAACAGTATAAAGAAAACTAAACAAATCGCATTAATCTTTTTTGAGTTATTCACTCATTGCCTTTTGGTATTTTTATGATAAAGTAAGAACATATTTTTCATAAAGGAAGACAATAATGGTTATTACGTTTGCCTCAGTTCTGATTGGTTTGCTTGTTTTTATCCGCCCTTTGCAGCGCAACGGGTTTTACATTTTGCATTGCGCGCTGGTTATTTTATCTGCCTGGTACATAGAAAACCATTATTTCCGGGCTTCGGCTTTTGGGTACAAAACTTTTTTGCTGTTTATTGTCTTTCAGTTTATTTCAATCAATCTGATAACAATTCTGGCTTATTGGAAAGACAAACGGGCGGCTGTTCGCGGAGAGTGGCGCATTCCGGAAGCTCAACTGCACACGCTTGAGTTCTTGGGCGGATGGAGCGGTGCTTTGCTGGCTCAGAAAATTTTCCATCATAAAAACAAAAAGCGCAGCTATCAGGCCATGTTCTGGGTTGTTTTGTTCTTGCAGATAGCCGCCGTTATTGGCATTCTGCGCTTTTTGCACTTTATCTGAATATTTTTCAGCCTGTTGAGAATGACAGCTGCCACTTGTGGCAACACCACTTTTGAATAAAAAAGCAGCAAAGCAGATGTCTTCACTGCATCTGCTTTGCCTGTTAAACCCGGAGTGATTAGAGGGGTTTAATTCTTTGAATTGCCGCTTCTTGACTGAATCAGCTGCTGAATATTGTCAAAATTACGGGCGCCGTCTTTGACATTTTCAACTTTCATCGGTTGATCTTCAGGGCAACTGTTAATTTTATTGACATAGCTCTGAAGTTCCTCATTCAATTCGTCAAGTTTTGTGCTGTTGGACTTGTGCTGATCATAATAACGACCGTCTTCTTTCTGAACGGCGCCTTCTGCGGCATGGGTATTCATGGCTTCTTTGGCATTATCATAATCATGAACACCGTTGTATAATACTTCGCTCTCCGTTTCAGCCGGTGCAGCCGCCCGGGTTGCAAGGGCAGATGAATCTTTCGCCGTATCATTGATCGGGGAAATATCCGGACGAGCCGGTTCCGGAACATCCAGCTTGATTTCCGGAGCCGCAAGTTTGTCTTGCGGAATGAAAGGTGCCCGCAGTTCGGGATCTTTCAAATCTTCTTCCGTCAGCTCAAGCATCGGTGCTTCTTCAAGCTTCAAAGTCGTCGGAGCTTTAGGTTCTGTTTTCTGAACCGGAGCTTCTTTTTCTACCGGTTTGTGTTCATCGACAGGCGGAACATCGACAGGCGGAACATCAACCGGTTCGCAGTCCGGGCACGGATCGCAGCAGTTGTCAATAATGGTTGTATTGGTACTGTTGTCAATATGTGTACTGTTGTCAATGCTGTGATCGTTAATGATATTAACTTCATTATGATCCCCGTTAATGACAATGCTCTGTCCGCCCGAGGTTCCCGTAGCAGCCAAATCGTTGCTTCCGTCCGTAGGAATACCATGAGTGGAACCGTTTTCAAGGCTGTACATTTCCCGCGCTCCGGCAGAAACGGCAAAAATACCGGCAGCCAGAGCAAATTTCCCGACCGCTTCTTTAACATTTTTACCATGTTTGACGGCATTAACAACATCAACGCCCTGCTTGCCCATAACAGTTGCAAGCCCGATACCGATTTTGCTGTTGGAAATATAACGGGTCAGCGAATCAACATTATTGGCACCGAGACTGTTGGCCACATTATGATAAGCCAGTCCGGCTGCACTGAAACCGGTCAACATGGCCGATACGGTATAAAGACCGGCCAGGCTGGCATCTCTCTTATGCTGCGCGGCAAACTCCATAAAACCAATGCCGGTTTTGTTGTGAGCCTTGCCATAAGCCTGCAAATAAGGAGAAACGTTGCGGTTAAAGGTGTAGACTGAATAAATTCCCAAGCCGACGGGACCGGCCGCACCAGCCAGACCGACCAAAGCCAGATCTGTGGCAACACCGCTGATTCCTTTGACAATATCACGACTGGTTGTATAAGCCTTGCCATATTTTTTGGTCAGTTTGGCATCCAGATTATTCAGCCGGGTTCTCAAATTCTTCACCGCGGGAATTGCACCGAACTTGCTTTCCAGTTTGTTGGCAAAGCGGGAAATATCCTCATTTCCGGCATTAATCAGGGCAATCGCCGTATTATAATCAATGCGTTTCTTGTTCTTTTTGCCTTTGGTGGTAAAATCATTGACCATCTGGCTGAATTCGGCCGCCATTCCTTTAGTATCGCCGCTTCTGATGTACTGAGAAGCTTTGTCGGCATTCAGGACCTTAAAAGTATTGACATCAATATTGTTTTTAAAGTGCTGACGGAAAACCTCCGGTGTAATTTTTTCTTCGGAAGTCAGAAGGTCAGCCATTGTCCGGATACGAGCCTGTTCAACCAGATATGGGTTGACATCGGCCGGCTGGTCGTTCTCATCACGGGCATCAATCATATCCAGAGCATCACGGCTCTCGGCAAAGAAATCATCATTTTCGTCCAGAGGATTAACCGAATCAACAATCTTTGACAAATGTTCATAATTGCGGTTAATCACCTGCGCACTGGCCGGCTGTTCGGCAACGGCATCCTGATAACGTTCCTGTCCGAGAATTTCAATCTGTTCCGGAGCATTGCCGGTTTCTTCCTTATGTTCTTCATCGCCGGACTGGGAAACATTCTGCTCTTCCTGCTCTGAGGAAGAAACCAAAGGTAAAGAAGCCAGATTTTCTCCAGACAGGGAAGCACTCTGCTCTTCCTGCCGGTTGTCCTGTTCAATTTTCAGTTCTGAAATGCGGTCCTCGATTTTGCCCAGAAACTTTTCAAAATCTTCGGTCTTGCGTTTGTCTTCCGGGGTAAAATTCTTAACGACCGCCGCTGCCGCCATAGCCTCATCAAGGCTCATGCCAAACAAAGAAGTATCAATCTCCTTGATTTTCCGGTCGGCCATAACTCTCAAACGGGTAAACTCGGCCGTATCCGAAAAGTTTCCCGATAAAGCGTCAAACGCTTCTTTAATCTGTGCGAAGCTCAGATCAGCGCCCGACGCAATCAGCTTAACAGCTTCATTAACTTGCATATTTAATCACTCCATAAAATGTTTTAGTTTGTTTAACTGGAATATATATACCACAAAAAAAACACTTTTGCAAGAGAAAATTTGACAAATTTTAAATTTTTTCGTTTATTTTGGAGAAAATATGGAAAAGCCGGAAAGTGGTTCCCGGCTTTTCTCTTTGAATTAACGTCCGTTTCTGGCCGCCATGTTGTCAAAAGCAGCTTTGGCCAAATTGCTTTTTTCGTACAAACCGACTCCGGCAACTTTCTTGTCCACCACTTCTTCAACAATAGCGCCTTTGCCATGGCGGAGAATTTCGCGCTCGGCCTTAATTTCTTCTATTGTTGCCGGATTGACTCCTGATTTCTCATAGCGCTCGGCCATTTCCTTAAATTCCCGGTCAGAAAGGTCAACCATGGATTTGGCATATTTCATCCGGGCTTTGTCCAAAGCTTTCTGAATTTTTTCATCATCGGGGTTCATTTCCGCTTCATGAAGTTTTTCCTGATATTCATTAAAGCTCTTTTGGGCTTTAAGCTTCATTTTTGTCAGCTTTTTGCTGTCATCGGCATCAGGCGTGCGGGCTTGTTCCCCTTCATAGGCTTCTGACTTCTCATGAATATCTTTCAGAAAAGCCTCGGCCTCGGCTGTTTTCCCGGCTGCAACCAGCTGACGGTAATGAGCAAAATCCTGTTCGGTTTGCTGCTCGACAAATTCAGAACGGGCTTCTGCCGTGCCGCCAAACTCCGAACGGGCAATAATGGCATTCCTTGCCATAATCTCATCAAACAAAGCTTTATCAGTCTCTTCAATAAGATCGGCATTAACATGGCGAGCTGTTTCTACCGGCGGAACAACCTTCTCTTCCTCGGGAAGCGGCACCGGCTGAAGCTCTGGGTCACGCAAATCTTCTTCTGTCAACTCAATCATCGGGGCTTCTTCATAATGTATTTCCTGAGTCTTTACAGCGGCACCGCTTGTGCCGTCAACGGTATCATCAGCCGCGTCCGGCGCCTGCCCGGCCATTGACCCGACCCCGAGCGAAACCGCCATACCGGTCATTGAGCCAAGTCCCGCCCCCAGAGAAGCCTTAAAGGCTTTCCATTTGCTGGCGCCCTGTGTCCGCTGCTTGTTATAAACCGTAGTTGCAACCGAAGCCGCGTTGCCGGCGGCCAACCCCAGACGACTCAGAAATCTGCCGCTGGAAGCCGTTTGTTTGGCATGCTCAGCCATTTGGGAAAAGTCAAGTTTAGCCAGGTTAGTGGAATTGCCATGAAAATTGGAAGCCATTTCTTTGACGGTATCTGTCAGATTTGTCCCGTGTTGAAGCGAATAATCCAGCCCCTGTCCGGCCAGCCCCATTGAGCTCATCCCGTGAGCGGCAATATCCGCTCCCGCAAAGCCGACGGATAACAGGGCACCGCCGACAGCCAACCCGGTATTGACGGCCTCCTGCGGATGTGCCTTTAAATATCCGAAGAAACTGCGGTTTTCCATTTTGGCTTTTTTCGCCACGACATTGATTGCCTTATTGGCCTTATAAGCGGCAATCAGGGCAACGCCCGGAGCCCCGACGGTCAGACTGACGGCTGAAGTCAGGGCAAAGTTTTTGGCAAAACCCCACAGCTTCGGATGAGATTGAGTCAGGCGGCGGTCAAATTCCTTAACTTTGTGCCACATTTTAACAAAACCGGATTTTTGAGCCATGCGTTTGTTAATATGCTCGACTGATTTTGTTCGGACATAAAGGGTTGACAAGGCTGTTTTGCCCGTCGTCTTCAAAGGTTCGGGTTTTGCGATTTTACCTGATTTCACCTGCGCTTCGGTCGGCTGCAAATCCTTAAGCTTTTCAGCGCCTTTGATAATCAGCTGCTTTTCCATATCGGAAAGCTGGTTCCAGGTTGTGTTCGGGTTAAATTCTTTGCCGTGCTTTTTATAAAAATTGCTGAGATAAGCCTTCTGAACTTCAGTCAACGCAACCGGCGTGTCATTAAAATAAGCTGTCTGCGCTTTAAGCCGGGCATCTTGCGCTTTGGCAAAAGCCTGAGCTTTCTGGGCATAAATTTTTGACAGTTCTTCTTTTTCTTTGGCGGACAGGTTTTCGTCCTGAAGTTTGGCGGCCAGCTCGGCATTTTCGGCATTAAACTGCTGGCTCATCTCTGCAGAAATCAGGTTGGCAACACCCTCCTGCATTTTGTTATAAACCGTGGCGGCTAGAAGCTGTTTCTGTGCTTCCGGCTCCATAGCCTTGAATTCTTTATCTTTCAGAAGTTCCGTTTGAGCCTCAATGACGGCCAGATCCGCCATCTCGCGTTTAAGCTGGGTATTGGTAACCACCCCCAGACTGTCGTCATCATTATTGATGTCCATTTCATCATAAAATTCGGAAATCTTCTCAAAACGGGGATCTGTGAGCTTTCCCTCTTCATCGCGGGCAAGCGGGTCATATCCCTCCAACAGCTTTTCCAGTGTCTCAAAATTTTCTTCCAGCTGTGCCGCAGAGTTAATGGTAATATCTTCCAGTTTATTATCCTGGTCATATTTGGCGTAAAAATCCTGAAGTTTTTTGGTAATATATTGATTACGGGTCAGTTTATCGGACTGGGCTTCACCATCATTGATTTCTTTCTGAACATCATTGTTGATTTCAGTCCAGGCGCCAAGCTCCGGCGCATTTTCCATTGACGGCTCAAACTCGGGGTCAGCACCTTCAAGCATTTTCTGCTCAGAGAACATACGCAGGTTTTCAAGCGCCTGATTGGCCGGAGAATTCGGAATACCTTCAGCAGCGCGCAAAGTGGCATAAACTTCGGCAATCTGTTGGAAATCCAAGCTGTTCAAATCCCCGTTAGCCAGCTGGATTGCTTCTTCAAGCGACATGCTGTGCAAAGTCTCAGTTTCTTCATCGGACTGGAGGTCGCCGACCTCATTCCTGTCCTGAGCCGGAGTGGCAGCCATATTTCCGTCAGTTATGGGCACCTCTGTCTGGGCTTGATTGTTTTCAGGAGTATTGGCCTGTACAGTTGTATTTTCATTGACCGGATTCTCCCTGTCCTCAGCTATTGTAACTTCACTTTCCCCGGCAGAATCCATATTCCGTTCTTCCTCGGCAGACTGCTGTCCGCCCGCACCAAAACCGGCTGTTTCTAAAATCCGGCGGCTGGCCGGGGTCAAATCATCCCAACGAACATTGTTTGTCGGAAAACGAATTCCCGTACGGTCTTCCAAAATGGTAATTTCTGCCGGGGTCAGACGGCGACCGGTCTTCTTATTGTCTCTTTTGTGAGGATTATCTACGATTTCTGCAACAGTATTTTCAGGAGCAGGCTCATCAGGCTCCCCCAACCCGGCAGCTCGTAGAATCTGACGGCTTCCCGGAGTCAAATCACTCCAGCGGACATTATTGTTGGGATAAGTAATGCCGGTGCGGCTCTCCAAGAGCGAAATTTCTTCCGGGGTCAGACGGCGGTTTACATTACCGGGTTTATTCTCATCAGCCATTTTAGTACTCCTAAACAATACTGTTTTGTTCTTATGTGTCCATTCTAACTTATTTTTAGATAAATTTCAATATATTTTGTCAAAATATCGAAATTTTAACACAAATGTAACAGTAAAATCCTATTTTTACGGAAGTTTATCTCATAAAAGTTAATATATGGATAAAGAAAAAGACAAGACACCGCCGCTGCCCTGAAAAAACAAAAAAAGCGCCAACCGCTTATCCTGATTGACGCTCTGCAAAATCCTGTATCTGAACCTAATCATATAAATCAGGCAGACGCTTGTCTTCCGCATGGCTTCCGGACTTACTGTGCCGTGAAAGTTTTTCAAAGCAGGCAATAAACGCCGTATTATCCCACACGGTTGTAGACGGGTTGTATAACTTTTCCGAAATTTCATCCAACAGACGCGACATTTCCGGCTGATTGAGGGCTTGAGCCACATCCTTCAGATTTGTAATATTTTCCCGGCCGAAATATTGCCTACTCCAAAGGATGAGATTGTCACGCAGCTTTTTCAAATCTTTGGCCTTAGCCGAACGAACAACCAGCTTGGCATAATCCCGGACGGACAAAACATCTCCCTGTTCTGAACCGCCACGCTTGCGGGATAAAAGCAAATAGGTGATGATAATTCCGGCTAAAAACGCCACAACCATCCAGACATATTTATCATATCCCTCTTGTTGTTCCTTTCTTAAGCGCGACTGTTCTATCGCCTCATCGGACTTTTTATTGAGATGTGTTTCAGCGGCCTGAACCGGCTGTGTTTCAGTGGCCTTTACCTTTGCCGGAGAAACCTTTTCCGCCGCAGCTTCTTTTTCAGCCTCGGCCAAAGCAGCGTTGGGCAGAACATTAACCGTCATTGCCGGCAGAACGGCTGTCTCGTTTTGTCCTGTTTTGACATTAAACCAGTTGACTTTAACCTCCGGAACCTGAGCTCGCCCGGCTTCGGAAGGAATGTACACGGTTGAAATCATCCTGAGCGAGGCAATTTTATCCCCTTCCAGTTTCATTTCCGTGACCGGTTTTTCCGGATATTGGCGCAAACTCCCGCTGTCCTTAAAATCAATCGAAGGCAGCTG
>CALXTH010000081.1 GCA_944391365.1 uncultured Alphaproteobacteria bacterium
ATTATGTTCCGGAATCGGTTCATTTGATGTTTCATTTCGAAAACGGATTAATTGGCGTCGGCGGAAAACCGGCTCCGGATAAAATCGACCCTAAAATTACCAACGCCGGCGGGGTTCCGGTGACTATCAAACCCGGCGCAGCATTTTTTGACAGTATGCTGTCTTTCACCATGATTCGCGGCGGGCATATTGACGCAACGGTTTTGGGCGCTTTGCAGGTGGATCAGGAAGGAAACATTGCAAACTGGATGGTGCCGGGGGTTATGGTGCCGGGAATGGGCGGCGCCATGGATTTGGTTGTCGGCGCCAAAAAAGTGATTGTGGCGATGGAGCATTTGTCAAAAGGCGGCACAAAGATTTTGAAAAAATGCACCCTGCCCTTAACCGCTGCGCATGAGGTTGATTTGATTGTGACGGAGCGCTGTGTTTTGCGGGTTGAACCGGAAGGACTGGTTTTGCAGGAGGTTAATCCGCTGTTTAGTCTTGAAGATGTGACCTCAACCATTGAGGCGGATTTGATTATTCCGGACGATTTGCTCAGAGAAGCGGTTTAATCTTTATTTCCCGGGGTTAATAAGAAAATCAGTTTATTGTAGTTATAACTCATTTTTTTCAAATATTTTTCTTTTTTCAGGATATAATATTTGAAAGCGTAGTTGAGAAATTTGAACAAAATCATGGGCAGTCGGGCAAAGGTCGGCTGCTCTTCTATTTTTCCGGTGTAGTTCATGTCTTTGGTGGCGGCGATAAAATCCCGGACTTGCGCCATGGCTTCTTTATCCGTAAAAACGACCGACTTTGTGAAATCTTCCAGACCATCCGGGCGGACTATTTTTACTTTGCAGCCACAGGCCAGCGCTTCGTCAAGCAAAGCGGTTTCAGAATCAAAGGAATAAAGTGTTTTGGTTCTTTGCAAAAGTGCAATCAGTTCCGGGCGCGTGGCGGGGTAGTCCTTTGTGATTTCAACAGCATTTTCAATTTCCGGAATCGGTCGGAAAAATTTTTCGCCTTTATAAACAAAGAAGCAATCCGTATCCCGCTCAAGACCGATATCCTTAAATTCAGGCGGGGTGCCATGAGTCCGCAACTCCGGGGCGCCCGGATAAAACTTCGGCAGCCAGGTAAAGATTTTTTCACTCGGATGATATGAGGCAGCGCCGCCGTTTTTGCCCGGATAATACAGTACCCAGCGCACAACATTTTGAAAACAGCAGGGATTACCAGGAACACTTTCCGGGTAAATAATGATGTCATTTTTCATCATTTTACCGGTTATTTTGGTCATATACGGATAGCCTTGCACGGGGCTTCCGGAACAATAAACATAAACGGGGACACCGACCTGCTCCAGCTTTTCAGCCAGTTTATAAAGAGCCCGGACACCATTACTGCGACATTGAGGCGGCGCCCATATGATGTAGTTTCGTGTCATTTTTTCTTTTTTATTTTAATCATCGGCCAAATTTTTGTTTTAAATTTGTTTGCTATTTTCAAAGAATAATGATTACCACTTTTATAGATATATATCCATTTTTTTGACCATAACCTGATTTTGATTCCAAAAATTTTTAATTTTAATTCTCCCGGATTTTTAATCAATTTTATAATATCAGACTTTATTAAAAAACATAAAAAACTTATTCTTTTCTTTTTAGGAAGACCGCATAATATATCCATATAATTTTTAGGATAGGAATTATATCCCTGGACATTTATTTGCTTCATTACTTTCATATTATGGCGCCATTCCGTATTTCTCAGATCTTCACACATATTATCCAGAATAATCTCTTTTTTATCCGGATTATGGATCATCTGGATGGTATTGATATAGCCTACTGACCAGAACATATTGGCCATATAAGGATGAGCTTCGGATTTTTCCAATCCCCTGACGTAAGTTTCAATTCCGCCATGAGGTACCATATTGACAAACCAATTATCACAAATATATATTTTTTTCTTTGGATCGTTTATTATACTACAAGCAACTGCTAAATGAGGAAACATTGTTGATATACAATATTCAATATTAACCATGACCGTTGTATTCAGATTACTTGTTTTATAGATTGTTGAGGGTGTAAAAGTCATTTGCTTTAACAGTTTACCCAGATTTTCTTTGGGATGCACATAATTAGCAACAACAATGGCATCATATCCGTTTTTTATGGCTTTTTCAACTTCATTCCAGTTGTTCCATTGGTATTCATCATCATCACATAATATCCAGACATATTCTTTGGAAGCTTTTTCAAAAGCTCTGGCAATATTAGCATTTCCGCCTATATTTCGAGAATGGCGAATGTGCTTTAAATTAGGATATTTACGGCAATATTCATTCAACAACTCCGGAGTTTTATCTGTTGATGCATTATCCAAAACCGTTATATCCAAATTTTTTATCGGAGATTCCGCGGATAAAAGCTGATCTAAAGTTTCCTGTAGATATTTTTTACGGTTATAAGTAACAATAAATATTTCCAACTTTTCATTCAGCATATTTCTTTTCCTCTATACAGTGTGCAGCAAATCTCTATACGTAGAAATTTGTGCTTTATATTTTTTATTGCGTGTTACAAATTTGAGCGTTTTATAAAAACAGAGCTTTAATTTATATTCTATAAATTTAGGCCAATATCTTCCTTCTGTGCGTCCAAGATAATTCATTTCCTGAGTTTTGGTCATAAATTCGTTTAATTCTTTTTGCAATATTTTTTCTGAAAAATTATTCTGGCTTATATATTCCTCAACGCTAGTTTCAGTTATAACTTTGACTTTTGCTCCACAGAGGAGAGCTTCCTCGGCCAAAACCGTATCCTTATCATATGTATATAAAATATCGGTATGACGCAACAAATCCGCTAGCTTTTCTCTTGTCTCAGGAAAACCCATATTAATCTGAATTGCAGAATCTATTTCAGAAATATGCCTGGTAATTCCTCCTTTATGGACAAAATAACAATTGTGCAATTTCGGAGATTTGTTATCATAGAATAAATTTCTATCTATTCCGCAAAAAAACAGACGTGGAGCTCCGGGATAGTATTTATCATCCCAAGTAAAAATTTGTTCTGAAAGGTGATAAGCTGATGCTCCTCCGTTTTTTCCCGGATAAAATAAAACATATCTGGCAATATTTTTAATCCCCAGAGGATTTCCCCAAACGACTTCCGGATAAACAGCGACAGCTTTTTCTTTTAGTCTTTTTGATATTTTTGAAACATATTGATATTTATCAATTTTCTTTCCCCAGGAATAAAGATAAACATTATATCCTGCGTCAATTAGCCTGTCAGCCAGTGTATACAACGCTCTGACTCCATTGCTTCCGCAATATGGCGGACACCAGATCACATATTCCCGTTTCATATTTTACAACCTCCGTTTCCAATATACCGGCACTTTTAACACCTTTACGATTACCCCCCCCGACTTAGTAACCTTCCGTTGAAAAAACAACTTTTTGAATCTCTGTTCTGCCTGTTCATATAAAGGTTTTATCTTTTGCGAGAAATTCATAAATTTAATATATCCTTTTTGCTTATATGAAAAATTCAGATATTTTTCCAACTCGGCAAAGAATGTGTTCCAATCGTATTGAATATCTCTGTGGCTTAATGATGAGCGATGTATCCGCCAAAATGTCAGTTCTTCGTTGATAAACCCGACCTTACTCCGGACCAATAGCTGGCGCCATAGCCAAATGTCAATCGCCGATTTATATAAGATCGGATCGAAATGGCATTTTTTCAAACACGAACTGCGAACCATTACAACTGAAAATGTTGGGAAAACAATTCCATTAGCCTTCAACAACCGAAAATATAAAGTTTGCGGTCTTTTTATTTTTTTTAATATATTAAACAGTTGTTTAAATACTTCATATTTATAATCGACTTCTTCTCCGAAAATTTTTGGCATATTGACAACAATATCGGTTTGCGGATATTTTCGCAGGTATTTAACCTTTTCTTCCAGGTGAGTGGGTGACCAATAGTCATCGCTTTCACAGAATGAAATATATTCACCGGAAGCTTTGCTCACACCTAATTCTACGGAAGCCGCTAATTGTTTATTTGCTCCGTTTTCATGCTGGTAAATTTTTATTCTACTGTCTTTTGCGGCATATTCTTTAATAATTTCAAGACTGTTGTCTGTTGAGCCATCATCTACGACTATGCATTCAAAATCAGAATAAGTTTGCTCAACAATTGATTGTAATGTTTTAGAAATGTATTTTCCGTAATTATAGCTAGTTACAACTATGCTGATAAATGGCTTTTTCTTTTTCGTCATAACATATTTTCCTTAAATTCGTTTCTGTCCAAGAAAGGAAACATATCTTCCAATCTCGATGATACCATTGTGCCGTCATCCAGTTTGCGTGATGCAAGTTTGGGATTAAAAATATAATTTTTTTCAACAACGACTTCACAAAGAACAGGTTCTTCCGCGGAAAGGACGTTATTCAATACCTGATCTATATCTTTTGGATTGTCCAGTTTATATGCTGAAATTCCAAAAGCCCGAGCAACTTTTGTAAAATCAGGACAGATAACTCCCGATGAACTGTCAGCCGCAGTTAAGTGCCCTCCGAAAAAATTACCCTGTGTTTGTTTCATTGAAATATACCCATCATTATTTATGATGAAAATTTTAATCGGCAGATTATAATTTTTGATTGTTTGCAGCTCCTGCAAATTCATCATAACAGATCCATCCCCGGCTAAACAAACAACCTGCTTTTTATCCCGGGCAAAACAGGCTCCTATCGAAGCGGGTAAATCGTAGCCCATTGTTGCATTTCCCGAGTTCCAGAACATTCGCATATTTTTTTGGATTTTTCCTACTTGGAAAGGAATGACGCAGGCACTACCATTGCCGGTTACGACAGTGGCCCCTTCTTGTAATTTTTCTGTCAATCTGTGAATAAAATAATATGGATTGATAATATTTCCTGTCTGCTGATATTCTGGCGTTTCAGCAAAACCATATTTTTTATTTAAGTTCAGGCAAAAATCCAACCAATCTTTACGATCAGGAATGTCTTCTGAGCTTATTTTCTGAAGCAACTCAGGCATAAAATCTGCCAGATTTCCACAAATTTTGAGATCCGGTTTTAATGTTGGTTTGTTTAACTCTGCATTATCAATATCAACAACAATTTTGTATGCTCTGTCAGCAAACGACTGCCAATTATAACTTATTTGCCGAATATTATTTCTGGTTCCCAAAAAAAGAACACAATCAGCATTCTGCAAAACAAAATTACCGGCCCGCTGACCTATTGTCCCTATTCGCCCCATGAATAGAGGAAAATCGCTATCAACAATATCTACACCATTAAATGTTGTTAATATCGGAATATTTGTTTTTTCAGCCAGTTTTCTTAATTCATTTACAGTTTCTGATAATCTGACTCCATAACCTGCAACAATAACAGGTCTTTTCGCTGATATTAAACGGGAGATAATCTCACTTACAGGAAATGATACCTTTTCTTCTACCGGTGGAATAAATTCAATCAAATCCTCTTCGTTAATCACTGCGGCCTGAATATCCAATGGAATATCAAGCCAAGCAGGTCCAAAACGTCCATGTGTGGCTAAGTAGACAGCTTTATCCAAGTGATATTTTACTGATTTGGCATCTGTGATACAGACGGCATATTTTGTGATTGATTTTACAACAGAAACGATATCAACTTCCTGATCTCCGATCTGGCGGATTTTTAATTCAGGATAGCTTGCCATCAATGTTTCCCTTTTAATCTGCCCTGATATATATAAAACTGGAACAGAATCCGTCCATTGTCCGAAGACACCCGTTACGGCATTCAATGCTCCAGGGCCGGAAGTTGTATTAACAACAGCTAAGCAATTTGAATATCTGGCTTCTCCTTCTGCACAGAAAGCACATCCCTGTTCATGGTGGTTGCAGATATATGGAATATATCGCCCAAAACTATCATTCAAATGCATTGCCCCACCTCCGGGAATCATATATATCCGTTTGATATTAAAATGCTCTTTCAGTCTTTTTGCGATATAATCACTAACTTTTATCATTGTTATTTCCTATTTTATAAAGTTATGGCGAATTTGCTTTCGGGGCTGATCAGGATGGTTTTGACCCTTGGGTCCCGAACAATTTTATTTTCTCTCCAGGTGGGATTAAGGATAAGTCCCTTATCCTTAATCGATGGGATCCCATCGATTGCCCACGTATGGAAAACGACGTTCCGGGGTAATAGTGGTTCGACATATTTTTTCATAAACGGATAATACATAGCAAAGAAACTTACGGCCGAAGATTTCTGGGCTTTGACTTCAGCGGCTATTGTCTGAGCCAATTCTTTCAGTTTCTTTTGGTCTTCCTGATTGTGCTCCTTTTTTAGTATTAATCTCATATATGAAACGTCAAAACCTCTATAATTAGAATCTTCAGCTACTTTTACTGAAAAATAATATGACGTGTGCCAGCCGGCATTTGCAAAAGCTTTCATCTTCGGGGAGCGCAAAGTATTCTCCAGAATGACACGGGATTTCAGATGATATTTTTTATCAAGCTCGTTTAATTTTGCCAGAACAGCGTCAATATCTTCTTCCTGCAGTTCTTTCATATCCAGCCAGATTTTTGAAAATTTTTGTTGTTCCACTTCACTGAAAAATTCATCAAGTGTTTTTTCATAAAGTCTGTCAGGCGCATGCCCCATCTGCATCATTGGAGCCGTCATATTGATTTCTATCCCTTTAAACCCGTTTTCGGCGGCTTCGTTTGCAGCTCCGGTTGCGTCCGTATGCAATGCAATAAATTTTCCGGGATACTGGCGGTTCAGATAGTCTACATTACGGCGGATAACATAACGCTCATCATCTTCCAGAGGCAGAGGATCTGTTTTGGCATAGAGGTTGGTTTGGAGATTTTTATCCGTATAAAGTGTGACGGCATTCTCACGGTTTATCCGGTAAGCCGGGGTGCTTAAATCACAATCCGAATCATATTCCCGGGTTTTGACATTCATTATTCCCAAAACCGTATCATAGAGGCAATCCAGCGTAAAGACATTCTCCCGGCTGTTTTTCAGGGTTTGATACTGTCGGGCGTATTTTTGTTTATAGTCCTCAGAAAAAATGGCAAACATCGGGATATGGCTCATCTCCCAAGTAAACTGCGAGGCATTATGGAAGCGCCCGTTGTAGACATCTTCCCCATGGTCGGAGACATAGACAAAGGCTTCCGGTTCGCCGGTTTTTTCAACAATTTTCTGATACAGCTGTTCTAAAACACCATCTGTATATTTGATGGTCATATCATAGGGGTTCAAAACATTTTTCACAAAATTACGGTTATGCGCAAGGTTGCCAAGCTCCTGCTCTCCGGAGGCAAACTCCGGACGATAATCATTCGGAATCCGGGTCAGATACGGCGCATGAGACCCGATCATGTGAATAATAATCAGGTTGTTTTGTTCTTTATCCAGAGAAGCAAGCTGTTCATCAAGCAGAGGCAGCAGGTTTTCATCAACGGAAACGGCGTCAGTAAACCGGGTGACATCAGCCATTTCGGCCAGCACCGTCAAAGGATTGTCCACAATGCTGTATTTGTTCTGATTGCTCAGCCAATAGACTTTAAAGCCCGCGGCTTTGGCGATTTGGGGCAGCGTTACAGAGACAAAGTCATTTTGACGGTTATACTGGTTGGCCGCGGTCAGCGCTTTTAACAATGCCGGGACAGTATGGACATAAGAGGCATAAGCATTATCAAAAAACAGTGCTTTTCCTTCTTTTTTGATTTTTGCCGCCCAAGGTGTGGTGTCCCGGAAATAGCCGTTGGCACTCCAATGCGCCGGATTGGAAGATTCACCGATGACCAAAACATAAGTCTCCCCTTTTCCGGCTTTTGAGGCTTTAAGCAGATTTTGGTTTTCTTCACGGATTTTCTGATATTTGCGAAACTGGCTGATGGTGTTTTTGTAATCACCGATTGAGGCCGCTATCGGGGAAACAAAGCTTTGGCTTTTGCCGGCGATATAAGTCATCAGGACGGCTCCGGCCAGCAAAGCTGCCAGGATTCCGGCAAACAGCCGCCGATTTGTTTTCGGCTCGGTGGGGAGGAACAGTCTCCAGAACAAAACTGCCGCCAAAAGTGCAAAAAACAGAATATATACAAAATGGGGCCCCGAGAAGAAAGTGGTGCAGAATCCCCACATTTCCGCCGGATTGCTCTGGAATACCGCCCACATTTCATTCATGGCCAAAATTCTGACTTTCAGCATTTTGACATAACAGGCTCCGACGGCCAAAACCGTGAAAAAGACAAAACTCCCCAAAGTCAGCAGCGGGCGCAAAAGTATCAGGCAGAAGCGCTTCCGGGCGATCCATTGCACAATGGCAAACAAGGCCGCAAAGATCAGCAAATCTGCATAGAGTCCGGAATAGGATATTCGCAGGAAATAGCTCTTCAGCCAGAGAAAGACACCAAAACAGCCGATTAACGCGGCAAAGCGTTTCAAGCCGGCTTGTTTCCAGGCAAATCCCAAGACAGACAACATCAGCAGGAAAACGCCGCTTTTGAGAACCAGGTAGCCGTCCAGCTGCGCGAAAATTTTAACACCGGCACTTATCAGGACAAGAAGTCCGATACCTTCACCGAGATTGTGCCAGTCAAGCCATTTTTTATCCCAAAGAGCTTTCAAGCTTATTTTTTTGCCGAAATATTTTGCCCACAGCAGGCCGATGCCCCATAGGAAGAGCAAAACCAATGCGCTTTCAAGCAATTTGTGGATCAGTTTGGAATAGGAAGAAACGCTCATCCTGAAATTGCGGATTTCGCCGTTAAATGCTTCTTCCCCAAAACGGTTGCCACCGATGGAGACATTTGTCAGGCTGAGCTTGTTGGTGATGTTTGCTTCTGTATTCAGTTCTCCGTTCAGGTAGACGTACAGCTTTTTGCCTTTGATGCGGATGTCGGCTTTGTACCAAACGCCTTCTACCGGAAAACTGTTCAACGGAATAACCTGATTATAGCCAAAGCCGGGATTGTCAATAATTATGGCCCAAAAACCGGAGCCGCTGTTGGCTATGTCGGAAATCGTCTTTGATGCTTTGGTACAGAACGGACAGGACGAGTTGTTGTTGAAAAACAGGCTGAGGCTGTTGTTGTCCGTGTAGGTCTGGAAAAGGAGTTCGGGTTTATTTGTCTCCCGAAAGCCATCAAACCTGAATTTAAAACTGATGTCAAACTCCTGCTGTTTTGGGAACAGAGAGCCATCAATCAACACCGGTGCCGTATTGTCAAAATGCTTATATTTTATGGTATAGATACCGCCGAAATACACCCCTCCGAGGGCAAAGCACAAAATGCCAAGGATTAGAACAAAGAGATAAGATTTATATTTTTGCAGCTTTATCATTATTTTATTTTCCAAAAATATCTATCAAGGCACTGCGGGCTTCGGCTTCAGTCATGTCCACTATTTTTTCCATTTGATAATTATCTTTCAACATAATCAGCGCCAAGCCTTTGCCGACGTTCTTTTTGTCCTGACGCATGGCACTGAGGACCGCGTCATGGTTGAGCACGGGAGGACGGACTTTCAGCACCGGCAGCAAAACGTTTTGTAAAACAAAAGCCTCATTTTCAGGAGAGAGGACGCCCCGCGCGACGCTGACTTTATTGGCCAGCATCATTCCCAAGACGACCGCTTGTCCGTGCGGAACGGCAAAATTCGTCGCGCTTTCAACGGCATGGCCGAAACAATGGCCATAATTAAGCAGGTTGCGGCGCCCCGTATCAAACTCGTCTTCTTCAATATAGCTTTTTTTGATATGCAGGCAATTATGTGTCAGTCGGGACAAGACTGCATTTTCTCTTTTATCCAGTCCGGGTAGCGCGGCGATAAATTCCCGAGTTTTTTCGGCGCCGGCCATCAGATGAAGCTTGGCCATCTCGCCGATGCCGGAATAGAAATCTTCCTGATGCAATGTTTGCAAAAATTCAGGAAAAATATGAATTTCCTTCGGAGCATAAAAAGTTCCGACCAGATTTTTAAACTGTTTGAAATTCAGCGATGTTTTGGCGCCGATACAACTGTCGACCTGAGCCAGAAGCGTGGTCGGAACAAAAATCCAGTTGATTCCCCGATAGAGGCTGGAGGCCACAAAACCGGTTATATCCTGAATGATTCCGCCGCCGATTGAAATCAAATTCATGTTTTTACGCGGCGAATAAGCCATGATTTTTTCATAGAGCGCACAGACGGTATCAATATTTTTGACTTCTTCATAGACCGGCCGGACAATGACCCTTTCAACCGGCAGTGCCCGCAAATTTTTATCCTTATGCAGATTCCAGACATTTTCATCAACAACAAACACAGCATTCTCAATGTCGGCAAGTTTTTGCACAAAGCCAGAATCATTTTCAAAATAAACATCGTAATCTTTAAGGTTTGATTTTATGCTTATTTTATCTAAATACATGAAAAACCTCCGTCCGCATAAAGTATCTGCCCGGTCATAAAGGTATTTTTATCAGAAATCAGGAAACTGACCAGCTCAGCAATTTCTTCCGGCTCGGCCAGGCGTTTCAGCGGCAGCCCCGCTGCTATTTCACGTATTTGTTCCGGCGTGTTGTTTTGAGAGGTCATCTCAGTATTAATAAAGCCCGGCGCAACGGCATTGACCAAAATATTATCCGGGGCAAGCTCGACCGCCGCACCTCTGGTCAGGCCGTCTACACCGGACTTGGCAGCGCTGTACATAATCCGGGCTGTTTTGGAGAAGCCGGCCCAGATTGACGAGAAATTAACAATACGCCCCCATTTTTGCTGTTTCATATAAGGGACTACGCCCTGAATCAGCAACATTGAAGCCACCAGATTGACCTGGAGCATTTCGCTGATTTTATGCTCATCCATCGCGGCGATATCTGCCAGATTATTAATTCCGGCACAATTCACCAGCGCATCAAAGCCGTTATGCGCGGCCAGCCAGTTTTTAATACTGCCGCAATCAGACAAATTCATTTCTGCCCGGGAAGGGGCGCTGACCTGCCACCCCTCTTTTTCCAGCAAATTTTTTATGGCTTTGCCAATGCCGCGGGAACCTCCCGTCAGCAGGACACGCTTTGTCTTTGCCGCCTTATCCATTGCTTTATTACCTTTAACTGTTTTTCTGTTTATTATAGCGTTCGGTAATCATTTCAATCCGAGCTGTTTCCGCATTGGCGGTTTTGCCGTAAAGTTCTTTTTTGCGCTGCATCCATTTCAATTCAAAGCCCATGGCCTTTGTCAGAGCCTGTTCAATTTGCGGGTCTTTCAATGAGGCCTGCAAATCAAAAATAATGTTTCTGGTTTCAAAACTTATCAGCGTATCAGTCGGAAGTTTGGCAAAAAACTCCAATGAAGCACCGGAAACGCCGCCGCCAATCAACATTTTTTTATGGTGTTTTTGCAGGAGTGCAGCCATATTTGAAGCATATTCGAACATTTCCGCTGAATTGACAAAGCTGCGGTCTTTTCCCAGAGAGCCGGAAAAATCGACACGGCCCAAGACAACTCCGTCAAGCTGTTCAGCCTCTTTCTGGCTGAGCATTTCCTCAAGATGGTTATAGCCGGTGATGGTTTCAATATTTACAAAGAACTTTGTATTGCGCCGTTCATCTTCATCATAAATCGTGTTTACCGAACCGATAAATTTTTTCAGGGCATAAGCCGATTCAATCATCGGGGCAACAACTTTATCGACACCCAGAACTTTAGCGTCATACAAATCACGTTTGGCCTCACAACCGCCGATTTTCATCGAGACATGAACCCCGGCTTTATAAGCCACGGAGCTGATGATTTGTGCCAATTCTCCGGTCAGACCTTCATCTTCAAAAGAGATTTTAATGCCGGCAATATGGTGATTTTCTTTTAAATCCTTAAGCAGGTTATACATTTCAAGTTCTGTATTATTCATTTTATTTATCCACTAAAAGTTGTTGATAATCAATAGAGGATTTTATCCCCGCATAATAATTGTATAAATTTTGCACCGAAGTCTCAAACGGCGTAAATTTTATGTCAGAAAATTCGGTTTTCAGCCGGGTGTTGTTGCCATAATAATCCAGTCCGTAACCGTCTGCGGCTATTTTAACTTCAAGATCTTTTCCGGACATGCGGCGCACCAGAAAAGCGATATCTTTTAATTCCACAAAGTTGTCCGGCGTGACATTATAACTGTTAAACCGGGGTTTATTTTCAATCAAACATTCGAGGACCTGCGGCAAATCCGCCACATCCAGATAACTGAAACGGCGGTTCTGGCGGAGGGTTATCGGTAAATCAAACAGGGTTTTGCAGATGGCATTAGAGATAAAACGAATCGCATAGTCTTCATAACGGCCGAAAATTCCGAAAATATTGAGGTCAATAAAATTATCCAGATGTTCAATCTGCTTATGGACGACATATTTGCAAAAGCTATGCTCGTCTTTTCCCATCCGTTTGAAAATATCCTCTTCCCGAACGCCGGCATTGTCGGCGGCGACATCATAAATTGCTCCGCTGCCGAAATTTATCAGTTTGCCGAAACGGTCTTTGTGGCGCTCCAGATTTTGAAACATCCGGATGTTGGTATAAAATAACTGTGTCAAATCCCTGGCATTGCGGTGTCCCGGTTTAACGGCACTATGGAGTACAACATCAAATTCATGTTTTTTAAAAAAAGTATCAACACTATCTGTATTTGAGAGATCTAACTCCGCATGAGAAGGCGCTATAAGATTATATTTTTCAGCGAGGAAGCTTTCTTTTAAATTTTTTCCGATGAAACCACTTCCTCCGGTTAAAAGAACTTTCTGCATTATAAACTCCAGGGAATGTTTTTATGACGGGCGGCGGAGATAAACTCTTCAATCTGTTTTAAGCTGTATGCATACATATCCGTTGAAGACAGGTAATGCTCTTTGTACCACAGGGTTGTGGCCGTTACAGCCTCATCAACATCATAAACAGGTTCGACACCCAGTTCTGCTTTGGCTTTTTCGATATTCAACATCAGTAATGTTGCCTCATGCAGCCCATCCGACGAACCGACTTCAACTCTTCCTGCACCCCAGACTTCGGTTACTTTCCGGGCGACCTCGCAGACTTTGGTTACCGAATCTTCATAGGGGCCGAAATTATATCCCCGGGCAAATTTTTCGCCCTCTTCCAACAGTTTTTGACCAAGACGAAGATAACCGCACAGAGGCTCAAGCACAAACTGCCACGGTCTGACGGCCAGCGGACTGCGGATAAAGATTGTCCGGTTGTTCACGATTGAGTTGATACAATCCGGGATCAGGCGGTCTTTTGACCAGTCGCCGCCACCGATTACGTTACCGGCACGGGCTGTTCCCAGAGCAAAAGGCTTGCCACCGCCCAAAAAAGAACGCCGATAAGATGCGCTCAAAATCTCGGAACAGCCTTTGGATGACGAATACATATCGAATCCGCCCATCGGCTCATCTTCACGGTATCCTTCGGCCTTTTCCCTGTTTTCATAGCACTTGTCGGTTGTTACGTTAACAAAGGCTTTGACATTTTCACAAGCACGTGCCGCTTCCAGAACATTCAGCGTTCCGATGACATTGGTTTCATAAGTCAGAACCGGTTCAGCATAAGACAGGCGAACCAGCGGCTGCGCAGCCAGATGGAAAATGATATCGGGGCGAACTTCCGCGACAAAGGCTTTCAAATTTTCCCGATCCCGGATATCGGCAATCTGCTCTTTTTCCAGCAGCTTATGAATTCCGACGATGTCATAAAGAGACTCGGAGGTTTCCGGTTTGAGAGAGTAGCCAGAGACTTCGGCACCCAAATGCTTCAACAGCATAACCAGCCAACTGCCCTTAAATCCGGCGTGTCCGGTTACCAACACTTTCTTTCCCTGATAAATTTTATTAAACAGCATCTTAATCTTCCCACACTTTCCACGGCGCATTACCTGATGCCCAGATTTTGTTTAAATCTTCTTTGTCTTTCAGCATATCCATCGGACGCCAGAAGCCGCGATGTTTATAGGCATTAAGCTGCCCTTCCTGAGCCAGGGAACGCAGGGGCGCCTGCTCCCAAATAACATCGTCGCCTTCCGGGATATAATCGAAGATACCAGGCTCACAAACAAAGAAACCGCCGTTAATCCACGCATCTTCATTTTTAGGCTTCTCCTGAAAATTGGAAACGCGCGAATCTTCTTCAACTTTCAAGACTCCGAAACGTCCTTCCGGCTGGACGGCCGTTAAAGTGCAGAGCTTTCCCTGTCTTTGGTGAAATTTGATCAGCTCATTGATATTGACATCCGAAACCCCATCGCCGTAAGTCAGCATGAACGGTTCATTGCCGATAAAATCCTTTATCCGGCGAATCCGTCCGCCAGTCAGCGTGTTGCGGCCGGTATAAAACAAAGTGACTTTCCATGGCTCACACATGGTTTGGTGGACTTCAACATTATTATTGCTCAGGTCAACCGTTACATTTGAATTATTCATGTAATAGTTAACAAAATAGTCCTTGATAACTTCCTGCTTATATCCGGTTAAAACAACAAATTCATTAAACCCATAATGGGAATAAATTTTCATAATATGCCAGAGAATCGGGTATCCCCCAATTCCGACCATGGGTTTTGGTCTGACTCCGGTCTCTTCGCCAAGTCTGGTACCAAGCCCTCCGGCCAATATAACAACTTTCATCACGCCTTACCTATTAGTAGAAAATCATAATGTTCTTTGTATATTATATTTGTACGCATAAAGCAATATAAATATATACCTTTTCCGAAAAATCTAAAAAAAATTGTTCGTTAATTATAGAAAGCGTTGACATAAAAAATGTCTATAAATTTCCGTCATTCCTTGAAATTTATTGTTTATCAATATATTATTGTTGTAAAAAATTTTTTCTTAGAGCAGTTTATGTCCTTTGTTTTATCCACAGTTTTTTTAGAGTATCTCAGAAACATGCGGCTGCGCATCCGTCTTCTGATAAGTGTGCCTCAAAAAGAATCCGGAAGACTCAGATTATAGTCCCCGGATAAACTCTTTAAGCCGGGTGGCTGCCGTCCGGATGTTTTCTTCCGAACAGGCATAGCTCAGGCGGATATATTCCGGTGCTCCGAATCCACTGCAAGGAATCGCCGCAACCAGTTTTTCATCCAACAAATGTCGGCAAAATTCATCTGCGGACAGGCCGGTTGCCGAGATATCGCAAATGACATAAAAAGCACCGTCAGGTTTGAAGAATCGAATTGAAGGAATATGATCCAAGAGCCCGCAAATCAGCTCTTTCCGCCGGGCAAAAGCGGCAATCATTTTGTTAACCTCTTCGTCCGCCTCTCCCCGCAGAGCAACAACTGCCGCATATTGGACGAATGAGGTTGCATTGCTGGTTGCCTGGCTTTGCAAGGCTGCAATTCTCCGGGTTAACCACAATGGTGCACTCAGATACCCCAAGCGCCAGCCGGTCATGGCATAAGCTTTGGAAAAACCATTGACGGTAATGGTTCGCGCCGCAATTTCATCATTCAGAGATGCAATGCTGACATGTTTTGTTTCCGGGTTATAAATCAGTTTTTCATAAATTTCATCAGAAAGAACCATGATATTATGCTTAACCGCGACATCGGCAATCATTTGCAAAACTTTTTCAGAATAGACCGCGCCGGTCGGGTTATTCGGTGAATTGATAATCAGCAGTTTGGTTCTCGGTGTTATTGCCTGCTCCAATTGTTCCCGGGTCGGAGCAAAACCGTTTGCCGCCGTTGTCCGAACTTCAACACAACGTGCCCCGGCCGCTTTAATCATTTCAGGATACGACAACCAGTAAGGCGCCAGGACAATAACCTCATCATCTGAACCGCACAGAGCCGTTACGGCACTGAATACGGCAAATTTGGCTCCGGTTGTGACAATAATGTTTTCTTTGGCTGTTTTGATTCCATTGGCGGCAAATTTTTTGACAATTTCCTCTTTGAGTTCAGGCAAACCGCTTGAAGCAATATAGCGCACTTTCCCTTCCTGAATAGCATGAATACAGGCATCTTTTATAACCTGTGGCGTGTCAAAGTCGGGCTCGCCGGCCGACATTGAACAAACATCTTTCCCCTGTGCTTTTAAGGCTTTGGCTTTGGCGGAAATTGCCAAAGTGGCTGAGGGTGATAACAGCCCGAGTGGGCTGCAATTCGCTTCTAAATTCTGCATTTTATTTAGACCTTGATTTATCTTTTTTCGACTTTATATTGTATAGTTATCGGCTTCTTGTCAACCGTTATTCTGTAAAGATGGCTTTTCTGCGGCTGAAAAGATGTTATTTATAAAAAAATATTATTTATATTCATTTTTTTCTTGACCTGAAAAAAAAATGCCTATATATATACGCACAGTTCTTCTTTAGGTCCCATCGTCTAAAGGTTAGGACACCACCCTTTCACGGTGGTAATATGGGTTCGAATCCCGTTGGGATCACCAATGCAAGCGGCAGGTATAAAAACTGCCGTTTTTCTTTTATAAATCAAGCACTTAACCGAGTTCGAATGTTTGTTTTTTGAAAATTGCGTTTTGGGAGAATTTTCCGAACTCGTTTGATGACAACCCTTTGTTTTTCAATATGCTATAAAGTTTGTTTAGTCTAGAAATTATGGGATATTTTGATTAAGATTTAAAAGAATTTATATATATTTACCATATTTTCAATATATCATGTTTATTTAAAATAAAGTAATTTTTATTTATGGAGTTATTTTATGATTAAAATAAAAGATTACAAAATATTTGATGTTACAGATAATCTGAGAATAGCTTTAAAAGATAATATGTTGGAGCAATATTATACAAATTCGGCTGGAAAAAATTTTGTAAAAACGATGGAAATATTGACAAATAATATTGCATCATTACCTATTAGTTTCAAACAGCCATTAAGATTTAGTTTTTTGGTTGTTCCTCCAGGAAAAGAATTTTCTTCCGCTGTTGGTCTGCCTATTGAAGAAGGTATGTGCGAAGTCCCTGCTTTACTTGATGAGAATTATCCCTTAAATTTGTGTGTTGATTATAATTGGTTTGCAAGTGGATTTAAAAATCCTGATTTCCAATCTAGAGTTGGATTAACTCATGAACTTGCACACATTGTTCATGGCGGATATTTTTGTAATCTGGGACAAATAAGTGAAGGATTTGCAGAATTAGTGCCACATTATTTAATGGGATTTGATGAGGGAAATTTAATACATCAAAAAGCTATTGCTTCTTTTCAAGAGAAAGATATGTTAAATATGGCTTTTCTTAATCAAAAAGGAATGTTTGCGGTTGATGAAATTAATGGGCGGGAAACACAACAGTTAAAATCTTATATGTCTGCATATTTATGGATGTTGGCTTATATTAAAAGAATAGAAAATATATATGAGCTTAACAAGTTTGATGCTACAAATTTTGTGCTGAACGAATTTTCAAAAATTGATAATTATGACTGGGATGATAAAACTAAAGTGGTTGCTGATATAATTAGAATGCCTGAAGATGATGTTATGAACGGATTAATTTTACAAAAAGAAGGAAAACGATATGTTCAGAATATTATAATTAATCAAGAATTTAAATAGTTTAATTGTTTGTCCATTTAATTCGTAAAACGTGAGTTAAACATCACTATTTCAAACGGCAGGTATGGAAACTGCCGTTTTTGCGCCGCTACGAAAGCTAAAGCTTTCTACTTGCGCGAACAACTAATCTTTGCCGTGGTTGCTCCTCCCTTGCAAAGATAAGAGACGTTTCTTTTATAAATCAATAACTTAACCGAGTTCGAATGTTTGTTTTTTGAAAATTGCGTTTTGGGAGAATTTTCCGAATTCGTTTGATGACAATCCTTTATTTTTCAATATATTATTTAATTTTGAGGTTGTTGAATTAGGATAATTTTTTGCGAAAGAATTTTATAAAAAAAGTTCTTCAGTTGGTTTCCCAATTGAAGAACTAAAGTTACTAATCATAAATGACTTCTTGATTGCGAAGTTCCAGAGGTAAGCCGTTTTTTAGCTGATACACTCTCACTGTTGATACATGCCTATCTATAACAGAATCATAGATATCATGCAAATTCAGAGACGGGAAAATCACTTCAACGGCATATTCCGCTTTTTCATCTGTTAACAGATATTCAGGGAATTGCTGTATGATCTCATCCATACCGGGACGCAAGCAACCATAATATCCACCATAACGATGATAACATGTGAACTCGCAGATTTTTACCAAATCATTAACCTCTAATATTTCACCTTCTTCGTTTCGAACTACAGAGGCATCATCAAAATTGAAGTAAAAACTTTGAGTAAGAGGCACCGGCTTAGTCCAGTATAACTTATATGGCAGCGTACTTTCGTCTTTTGAATACATCAAAGGTTTAATACGATGCGCCAGTTGAATAAGTCTCTCTTTGGACATTTGCTCTTTTTCAAGCAACATTCTGACAATTGCCTGATAATTTTTCTTTGTAACCGGATTGAGCTCACGTAAT
>CALXTH010000082.1 GCA_944391365.1 uncultured Alphaproteobacteria bacterium
CCTTAACGGAATTAAGGCAAACGGGCGCCGTTTGATCCGATCGGTTCGCAGTGGAAAGATTGGGGCATGAAGTGCACTGCGTGCAGATTGTGTGTGAGGGGAAGGAAGAAAAAACGGTGTTATCGTGAACTGATAACAATGACTGATTTGGCAGGAGGTATCCAGTTGTTTATATATACCTTAGCTTATATCTTGTCGATTTCTGCATATCCTGACGGCAAGATTCAGGAAAGGAAAACACGAAAGAAGTGATAAAAATTTATCTCCGTATACTTTAAATTAGGAAAAAACGGTTTATATTAAAGTAGAGTGCAAAAGTTTTGTTCTTGGGGAGGAAATTTCATGAAAGTTTTAATTGCTGAAGACCATGCCCTGTTTCGGGAAGCTTTGGGAAACCTTGTTAAACAAATTATCCCAGGAATAGAGGTATGGGAGACCGCTAAGTATGCTGAAACTTTTGCTTTGCTGGAAAATACTCCGGAGATTGACCTGATTATTCTGGATCTGGATTTGCCTGATGCCGACTGGGAAGACGGGATGCGCAAGCTTCGGGAAATTAACCAAAATATCAAAATAGTTATTATCTCAGCCAGTGAGGATAATCAGACAATCCGCCGGGCATCCGAATATCATATTGTCGGTTATATCCCCAAAAGTTTTGATCCGAAAATTCTTTCCAGCGCCTTAAAAATTGTTTTTGACGGCGGGACATATGCCCCAATCAGCGCTGTTCAACACAGAGACGGCGCTTATGAACAGCGGCAGCAATTTGCTGTGGCTCATAATAATCTGACGCAGCGTCAGACACAGGTTTTGCGCCTCGTCGGCGAGGGAAAATCAAACAAGCAGATTGCTTATGAAATGCAGGTTTCCGAGGCGACAGTCAAGCTGCATATCAATGCCCTGCTCCGAACACTCGGTGTTACGAACCGTACGCAGGCTGTTATAACGGCTCAAAAGCTCGGGTTGATTTAAAAACAGAAAGAGGCGGAAAATTTACCGCCTCTTTTTATAAAACCTTATTCTGCCGCTACCGGAAGGAGTTTTTCCCGGTTGGCTTTCACGGCTGCCGCCAGATGTTCAAAAGCTTTTTTCTCAATCTGCCGCACACGTTCTCTGCTGACACCAAACTTAAGCCCTATGTTCTCAAGCGTTTCAGGCTCTTCGGTCAGCATTCGCGCTTTGATGATATATTGTTCACGTTCGTTCAGACTCTTTATACTGTCTGTCAAAATCTGTTTACGCAGGTTGCGCTCTTCTTTCAGCGCATAGGCGCCTTCAATGTTTTGTTTCGTATCGACCAGAAAGTCAATCCGCTCGTCTTCGCTGTCATCCCCCGCAGCGACATTCAGCGACCGGTCGCCGCTCAGACGCTGGTTCATCTCAACTACGTCTTGTTCATCTACCACCAGTTCTTTGGCGATTTCTTTCACAACAGAGGGTTCAAGCTCTTTATTGTCATACAGGCCGAGACGCGACTTGATTCTGTTCAGATTGTAAAATAATTTTTTCTGGGCGGCAACCGTACCGATTTTCACCAAAGACCATGATCTCAGGATAAAATCATTAATTGCGGCTTTAATCCACCACATGGCATAAGTCGCCAGCCGGACATTTTTGCTTAAATCAAATTTTTTAACCGCCTGCATCAAACCGATATTGGCTTCTGAAATAATATCTGCCAGAGGCAGTCCGTAACGGCGATAAGTTAAAGCAATTTTGGCCGCCAGCCGCAGATGCGACGTGACCAGTTTGTGCGCAGCATTCAAATCACCTTTTTCACGAAACTCCTGAACCAGGTTCCGTTCTTCTTCTTCAGTCAGGACCGGAATTTTTTTGATTTGTTCAAAATAGGCGACCAGGCTGTTTTCTTCAACCGGAACCGGAAGATTCGTTTTGTTTTTGATAATTGTAACTGCTTTGTTCATAAAAATCTTACCTTCTTTCAGATGGGATTTTTATTGTCCCAAACGAAAGGAATGGTAACACCGATTCAGAAAAAAATCAACATCTTTCATCAGATAAATGAATATTATTTTTTATCAAGAAGCCTATGATGGGGCTATCTGCCGGCGTCAAGGGCACATGTTCCGGGGCGGAGTTATTTTTTCTCACAAGCGCCGCAATCGGCACAGCCGTTGCAGATAATCCGGCTGCCGCAAGTGTTGCAACGTTCTCTGAAATGTTTTTGATACAGCGGCAAAGAATCGGCAAACAAAGATTTTTGCCCGGGCATGTTCAACTTAAAATGCTGCGGACGGCCTGTATATTGCAGCCCGGATTTATAAGCCTGACGGCTCTGAAGGGCTTTATCGGGAAGATGGTAAGTTTTGCCGTCCTTTATAAAAATTGTTCCGGTTTCAATAAAGCAAAAAGTCGTCTCGGCAGCCACGCATTCGTCATAAAGTTTTTTGACCCATTCATAGCGCAACGGCCGGGAGCCATCATAGTTTTCACCGCCGGCGACAACCTGTTCAATAATGCCGGTTTGCAGATAAGGCTTGATGCTGACTTCACCGATAAACGGCGCAACCATAATGCCCTTATGTTTAAACGGCAGCTCAAACAGCAGCGGAATCCGTTCATCTGCTCTTGCCTGATTTTCACAGGTGACATTAAAAAACACATTTTCCCAGCCGTCTTCCCAATCCGGCGGCAGCTGTTCCCTGACCCGCTCCGGCCGTTTGGTCAGCAGAAAAAAGACAACATCCGGGCGGCTTTTTATTATTTTCCAGGCTTCCGGGCGCCAGGCATCTGCCTCTGCAAGGAAAAAATCTGAGGTCATGCAGACGCGAATCTGCTCGCCGCTTTTGATTTTATAATTGCCGTTTTTATCCTTATGCAGAGGATAATCAAAATTGTTTTTTACTTTATAAATCCGGCTGCCGTCTTTGTCCCGTTGTTTATCAAGAAAATACATATAGCAGTTTTGGCAGCCTTCACTTTTTTTGATACAGCCGTGCCATGGGTTCCAAATATCGTGCATTTTTGGTTATCCGGAGGTGCTTTCCCGCCACAGGTTTTGAAGTTTTTGCCACCATGACTGAGGTGCTTCACATGTTTCGGTCTGCGCATTCCAGATTCCGCCGCTTTCCTCACAGGCGGTAATATCCCGGCGGGACCAGCTGTAATATCCATAAAACAGAATCAGCACAACGGCTATCGTCAAAATCAGCTTGAACAAATTTTTGGCCAAGAACAAAATCAGCCAGGCGACGGCAATGCCCAGCATGATCATTTTGTTCAAGACCGGGTCGTTGCCAAGGATATAGGCCTGAAAACCAAAATACAGAAGTGCCAACAGTGTAATGGTGTTAATCGGGGAGAAAATCATTGCGCCCAATAATCTCAGGCTCCAGTGTTTTTTTTCTTCTTCACTCATGGCGGCTCCTTTGGCTTAAAAAAACTTATGTTTTGTTGTAACAGAATTTTGAAATTTATGCAACGGGGAATCTTGATTTTGTATGTTGACAAAATACCAAATTTCGTCTATACTATTTATTAATAATGATTATTATGACACATGAGGATCCGGTCACATAAAGCCTCTTTAAATATTCCGGAAAATATTATGAATAAAAAGGTTATTTTATTATTTGTCTGTGGTTTGATTATTGCAATTACCGGCGCTTCGCTGTTTTGGTTTGAGAATCCCGAATCGGGTCTTATTGTTTGGTGTGCGGGTGCCGTGTTTATTGTCTTTGCTTTTTTGCTGAATTATCTGCAGGAGCGGATCTACACCATTTAATTAATCAAACAAAAGCCACACTTTGTTCAAGTGCGGCTTTTTTGTTTTGGTGAAATTATTTTTTAGCCAATTTCTGTTTGTCTGCCTTGGCAAACATGGTTTTATGCGTCTGCTTAAGCTCGGCCACTTCAGCCTTGAACCTCTTCAAATTTTTTCCGGTCAGGTTTTCTCCGGCGGCAGCTTTTATTTTCAGCGGATTGACCCGGCGGCCGTTTTTGACAACTTCATAGTGCAGGTGCGGTCCGGTCGAAAGCCCCGTGCTGCCGACATAACCAATGACCTGTCCCTGTTTGACTCTCGTACCGGCGCGAATCCCTTTGGCAAAACGGCTCATGTGTCCATAAGCGGTTGAGTATTCCGAGTTATGGCGAATTTTGATATAATTGCCGTACCCGCCGTTCCATTTGGCCATCTGGACAACGCCGTCCCCAGCCGCATAGATTGCGGTTCCTTTCGGAGCGGCATAATCCACACCCCAGTGGACAATTGTCCGCTTTTTAATCGGATGTCTTCTTTTGCCGAAAGGCGATGATATGCGCGCAGACTGGAAAGCCAAAGGTTTGCGGTGCAGCGTTTTTTTCATCGCATAGCCTTTTTCATCAAAATAATCCACATTGCCACTCCGGTCCTTATAGCGATACAAGGCTATTTTATGGTTTCTCAGTTCCAACGCGGCATACAGGATATTTCCGGTTTTGACAACCTCACCATCCGGGGTCAGATAATTTTCATAAATAATCTCAAAGTTATCGCCCTTTTTGATGTCACGTTTGAAATCAACGGAATAGGAAAAGATATTGATAAAGTTTGCAACAATTTTATTGGGCACACCGGATTTGTTCATAGCAACCGAAAGACTGCCGTCAATTTCTCCGGATGCGGTTTTAACTTCTTCAATCAGCTCTTCTTTAATCAAAGTGGCAACATATTCGTTGTTTTCATTTTTTTCCACGATCACCCGCTGGCCGATTTTCGGCGTGATGGTAATGTTATCCAGAGATAAGAGCTGATCTTTTTCCGTATCGACCGTTGTTGTGATATGGATCATCTGGCCGATCTGGAGGCTTTCCGGTTTATAAACTTTTTTCAGTTCAAGATAGATGCCGTGAGCCTCTTTATAGCCCATGCCCAGATTGGTCAACAGACTGATGAATGTGTCTCCTTTGGAAATTTTGATTTCATGCTCAATTGTCTTGGTGGTTTCCTGATAATTAACCATTTCAAAAAGAGAGCGGATATTGTCTATTGAGCTTTGGGGATAAACCGCATCGGCGCTCAGGTTATTATTAATTGAGTTTTCAAGGATAATGTAATCAATTTTGTTTTTCGGGGCAACAGAGGCGCTCACGTCATTATTTTTGGTCAGGGACAGGACAAACGCCAAGACAATCAACAGGGCATAGCCGACGAGCATCACCTTGTTGCGGTAGCGATAGCCGAATTTTGACCGGATATAGATGTGGGCACTTCTAACCGTGCGGGCAAAAGCCGTGTAAGCCTTTGAGACTTCCGGGCGCACTATTTTAATGTATTTTTTTATCTTCTCTAGACAATCATATCGATTCATTATATGACAAACTCAAATAAAATTAAAATACCGAAGAGGACTATATAATCTTTCTGCCCAAATGGGAACAGAATAATCTGTTCTATGTGTATAACCGTGTTTAATATCTTAATTTTCTTAAAAAAAATATAATTTTTGCAAAAAACACAAAAAAAAGCTTGCAATTAAAAAAATAGTTTTGTATAAGGGTATT
>CALXTH010000083.1 GCA_944391365.1 uncultured Alphaproteobacteria bacterium
CCTCTTTAATGATACAGTTTCATACAAAGACAAGTATATCATAATTAAATTTTATTGTAAATTATAAATTCAAAATAAAAACTGAAATTTTGACAAATAAAAAATCCCGTGTTCTTAAAACACAGGACTTTTCAACCTGACCAAAAGGATCAGGATTTCTCCTGAGCCTTATTCTCTCCACCAGTACAATCTGCACGCAGTGCATTTCATGCCCCTATCTCCTCACAGCGTCCCTTCCCTTAGTAGGGAAGGACAGGATGAGTATGATTCAAAAAAAATCATCCTTATTTTTCTCTATCTACTCACCCTGACCCTCTCTATCAAGAGAGGGAACTTTCCTCTTTCTGCCAACATAATCTGAGCATCGCTCCTCATTAGCCGCCAGCTTGCAACCGCTAACCGACCGGATCAAACGGCGCCCGTTTGCTAACCGATGGGATCGACCTGCCTCAGGTCGAGGGTGTCAATAGTCAAAAGTTGAGGTAAAATTTTCATGGAACGCGTTTGCCCGTCATAATAAATATACAGCGGCACACTGTTCCGCCCATATTTTGCCAAAGCCTTTGTAATCCGGTCATCCCGGCTTGTCCAGTCAGCCTTATATAAAAGGATGTCATTTTCCTGAACAAGATGGGCAAAAGCCTCCGTCTCCAAAACAGCTTTTTCATTTGCCAGACAGGTAATGCACCATTTCGCCGTAAAATCAATAAACACATTCCGCCCGGCCTCAACCTGACGCGAAACTTCCGCCTCGTCATAAACCCGCCAGACCGCAGAAGAGTTACCAACCGGGGATTTTGGGGCAAAAACCTGTGCCAGCCAAACCCATGCCAGCCAGACACACGTCAGTAAGACCGGAATGGCAAACAAATGTTTCAAAGTTGTCATCCACTTTCCGGGCTTGGGCAAAATCCGGCTGATAACCCGGGGGAAAAAGCCGATGAGTGTAAAGGGCAGGGCATAGCCGACCGCCAGAGACATGAACACCGGATAATACAAATAGACCGGCTGCGTCAGAGTATAACCGATTGCCACCCCCATAAACGGCGCCGTACACGGACTGGCAATCACGACCGAAAACACCCCGGTCAGAAAAGAGCTCAGACGTTGTGTCCGCCCGGAAACAACCGCCAGCTTGTTAATCAGCGGAACATTAACATTGATAACGTCCAAGAACATTAAGGCGATCAGCAAAAAGATTATGAACAAGACAAAAATAAACCAGGGCGATTGCAACTGAAATCCCCAGCCGATATTTTCTCCGCTCATTCTGAACCAGGCCAGAAAGGAGGCCATCACCAAAAAGGAAACCAATACCCCGCAGAAAAACAGAACCGCATCTTTTTTCGCACGCTGTTCGTTTTGAATATGCTTGACCAGCCCGATGGCTTTCAGGGACAAAATCGGAAGAATACAGGGCATCAAGTTCAAAATCAGTCCGCCCAGAAAAGCCATAAACATAACCCGGAGCAAATCATGCCCGGAAGCATTTTCTTCCGGATTTGCCGCTTCTTGAAACATAAATTGTTCTGCCTGTTGGATCACCTGTCGCCATTCTGCCGATGGCAAAACATTATGTTCCACAACCGGAAGAGTGAATTTAAGCCGGGCATTCCCCGGAACACATTCCTCAAAACAGGCTTGCCAACTGACTTCGGCCTCCAGGCCGACCTGTTGAGCATAAACATCACCCGGACGGATTGTCGCCAGATAATAAGCTTCGCCGGCATATCCGTAAACGGCAATAATATCTTCATCAAACAGAGCCGGAACACTCCATTCTTCATCAACCACCTCAAAACCGGGAGGTAATTTCCACGTTACGGTCGTCGGCAAACCGATATCACCTTTTTCCGGTGAAAGGATATGCCACTTGTCCGCAATATCGAATTTAATCAGAATCTGAATATCCTGTGCCGAGTTTAAAAGAGCCGAGCTCGTATATCCGGCCAGCCGGACTTGAGGCCCTGCGGCCAAAACGACAGCTTCTGCCCTGGCCGCCGTTCCGACGGCCAGACACACAATAGCCAAATATCTGATGAAACGCCTCAGCATTATTTTCTGCCGGCCATAATAACAAAGTTATAATACGCCGTAACCATAATGCTCAAAGCCTTAATCAAACACAAAACACCGAGCAAAAGAGCAATCTGCATAAACCATCCCGGCAACAGACACATAATGACAAGAGCAACAAATGTCTCCGCCCCTTGGGCAAAACCGCCCAGATAAAAAGGAGACTTGTCCAAAGATATTCTGGAAAAAGCCTTGTTTTTATAGGCAATCATTGCATAAGCCAACATAGCGCAGGCCGATGCCGCAAAGGAAAATAGCAGAAAAGCCGCAGCAACGGCATTCTGCATCGGATTAGCGAGTGCAAAACCAAAAATAGCCCCCGTATAAAAGACATAATCAAGAGTCGCATCAAGAAAAACCCCAAACTCCGTCACTTTGGAACGACGGGCAATTTCCCCGTCAATCGAGTCAAACAAACGGTTAAGCAAAATGCAGAGCAAAGCGTAAAAATATAGATTGAGCGACAAAAAATTAATCGCCAGCAGCCCGATGGCAAACCCGGTCAGCGAAGCCACATTGGCGGAAACCCCGGCTTTATGAAGATTCTGCGCCGTCCATGTAACCGACTTGTGCATTTTTTTGCACAAATCCTGAGTTGAACTGTTTATATACGAAAAACTCTGCTTGATTTTATACTTTTCGAGCTTGCTGTTTAAAGCATCTTTGATAGATCTGATCTTTTCAGGCATGACAAACCTCACAATCGTAAAAGTTAACCACTGATGAAAAGATATACCTTTTTTATAAAAAAGAAAAGGCTGTTATCAAGTTATTAATAAGAAATAAACCGGAAATTTTCGCCTGTTTATCAAAAACTTTCATGAATTTTTCTTCATTAGGTATTAACAACCGGCCAACTCCTTCAGGCGCCGGACAATTTCTTCAAACATATCATAGGTCAAAACCCCAGTATTGATATTATACCGCGATGTATGATAAGAATTAAGCATTTTCAAATGATGTCGGGGCAAATCATGAACCGCCCCATGCTTAAACGGAAAGGCTGATTTCTTATATCCCAAGACACTCAGAACAGCCCCATGGGCAATACTCCCCAACGTTAAAATAACTTTGAGGTTTGGCATATTGGCAATTTCATCAACCAGAAAACGCCCGCAGGTCTTGACTTCCTCCCCGGTTGGCTTGTTTTCCGGCGGCACACAACGGACAGAATTTGTCACCCGGACATTCATCAGTTCAAATCCGTCATCTTTGCGCTTTTGATAATTTCCCTTGGCCAGGCCATATTTTTTCAGAATAGGGTAGAGCACATCTCCGGCATAATCATTTGTAAACGGACGTGCCGTCTGATTTGCCCCGTTTAAGCCCGGAGCCAGACCGACCACCAGAATTTCAGCATCAATGCTGCCGAAAGGCGGAACCGGAGCATTAAAATAACTCGGAAATTTCAAACGATTGGCTTCGCGAAAAGCAACCAGACGCGGACACAAATCACAATCCCTTCCGGGGCAGACAAAAACCATTTTTCACCTCTAAAAAACAAACTCTATTATATAAACAAAAAATTAAAAAACAATTTAAGTTTTTCAACAAAATCTATCAACAAGCATAGAAAAAGAGTTGTCAAATACATATATTTTCTATAGCTTAACCCTGTGTGTAGAGATGTAAGACTTGAAGAGGATTGTCAAATGGGTACAAGAAAGGCCAATTACATATATATTACGGTAGCAGTAGCTTTCACGATATTTTTAGGTTTTCTGTATAATATTTCTTATATTACAACATTTTATTACAGCGTTGCGGCTCACCTGCATGAATTGTTTATTGTTATTCCGGCAATAATCTGCGCAATTTTGTTTGCTAATAACGGCTCTTTCTGGCTGACCATGCTGGTCTTGGCTTGCATTGACGCGGTTGGTTTCAGGGTTTATCATAATCTGGGATTAGCTGATGTCACCGCCTTACTAATGATTATCGTAACTTTTTTAATAACAGTTTTTGCCGTCAATCTGGTCAAAGTTTTACTCAGAGGATAAAAGAGGAGGGGCTGAGCCCCCCTTTTTTATAACCATAAACTCTGCATAACTCACAGCTCCAATCATTGCGAGGCGAATTTATTCGCCGCGGCAATCCACAGAAAAATCAGCAACTGTCATTCTCGGACTTGTTCCGGACATCCAGGTTTAGCAAAAAACTTCACAGCCGCAGGCTGTGCCTAAATCCACCTCTCTTAATAAAGAGGTCACCCGCAAGGGCGGGTGAATATGATTCAAAAAATCATCCTTACCTCCCGAGTCCTCCACCAACTCTATCTGAGCATCGCGCCTCATTAGCCGCTGAACAAGCTACCGCTAACCGATGGGGTGAAGCTGCCTCAGCTTCCCCGTTTGTGCAAATTTTTCGTCGCTTCATAAAATTTATTATTTACAACTATTTTATTTTCTGGTATAATAGGAGTCGTAGGAAAGAAGTTTGCAAGGAGATATTATGATGAAAATACGTTATGCTTTATTGTTATCCGTATCCTGTCTCGGCCTCGGCTCTCTTGCCCATGCCGGACTCACACCTGATATCACCCCGGTTGGGAAGAATACATCTATCTTCACATACACATCCAACAAGACACACCTCTCTTCCCAATCCAAACTTCTTTCCGCCTCTGTCATTGCGAGGAGGACATTGTCCGACGCGGCAATCCACAATAATATAAATGGATCGCCACGCGGATTATTATCCGCTCGCGATGACACAGATGATTTACTTGACTCAACAGGGGCACAAGGCGCACGCAGTGCTATCTTATCCCCAATCAACCAACAGCAAAAGATCGGATCAAACGGCGCCCGTTTGGCGAGCGTATGCTTCATTACAGACGCGGGGAATTGCCGGGATAATGATTATACTGGGGCAAATACCCCGGATAATTCTTCCGGCAGGACGCCGGGCGGTGGTAGCTCATCAGGCGGGGATGAAAGCGAGGACGACTGGAAAGTCGATAACGAAGAAAAATGTAAAAAAGAAGGCTACACCAACGAAGACTGCGGCGAAGCCGCCACACCGGGAACATCATGTCTCTACGATTCTTCATGGCATTCTGGCTGCATCTGTAAACCGGAATACAACAAAACCTGCTCGGGCGCAGATGAGGCCGGGAAAGGCACCAGCTGTAACGGAAAATATAAAGAATGCTGTTCGCTATGCTCGGCCTATCCTTATACGGACAGCACAATTCCGGACGGACACATCATCACGGCAAGTTGTCAGAGCTGCACAGAAACAAAATACCAAACCAGATGTGACACCAATACAAGCAATACTGGAAACTACGTCAATTGCGGTTCTGCAACAGGAAGCGGAAAAAGCTGCACAGATAACAGCGGCACCTACTATCAAAAATGTTCCTGTCCCACAGATTATGAATGGAATGCAACTTCCCAAAAATGTGTCTGTTCAACAAGTTTCAAATACACCTGCAACGGAAACAACTCAGCCGGTGGCGACGGAAAATCGTGTGACAATAAATATCAAAAATGCAAATGTGCCAGCGGTTTTACTTGGAACGCATCCAGCGGCATGTGTATATGCAACGGAACAGACTGGTGCACGCTTAACCAGAACTGCCAGACCTTGGGCTACACCCAACAGTCCTGTTCCGGACAAAAACTAAAATGTCCTTTCAATACAAACTATGTATTATGTTTTTAAGGAGAGAAAATATGAAACAATATTTATACATCTGCACTGCGTTGACCGGAGCCGTCATAGCAACATCATCATGGGCACAATGTGTTGCAACGCAAGACTGTGCAACACTGGGGTATACTCAAACATCATGCAGCGGCGGAAAAGGTGTAAAATGCCCATTCGGAAACAAATGGTTTTGTGCTGAAACACAACATATACACAGCTATTCATGTCCGGCTGGATATTCTACAGGCGCATGCACTTATGGCTACACCTCAACAACATCAAGACGATGTTCCTGTGGCGCAAGTGCTGGAACTTGCTATAAATGTAAATCAACTCCATCTTCCTCAAGTTCTTCCTCTGGGAGCAGTTCTTCTTCAAGTGGTGGCAGCAGTCAGCCAACATGTACGCCGACAGGAACTATCGAAACTTGTAGTGCCGTAGAATATTTAGACTATTCTGTTCATCCTTGGAACTATTGTTACTATACTTATGAAACTGACAGCTGTGGAGGAAAAAAACAAACTTCATACAGATGTGTTCAATTTGATTCACAATCAGAAGCACAGTCAGCTCATGACAGATTGTGCAAGTAGCGCCTTGTTTATTGTTAAAGCCCGCGAATTGCGGGCTTTAATTTTTAATGAAGGTTGATGCTGTCAATGTAGGCATCGCACATATTGCCTTCATAATGCCAGTTGTCCAATCGTTCTTTATAAAAGACAAAAGTTATTTTACAAATTTGTGGCACAACATGGCCATATCCGGCATAAGCCGAACCGGTTTTAAAATAGGTCAGGAATTTTTCGTTGTCCATTTCATAAACACTGTCCGGCGCACCAACGATATTAACCAGCTCTTTTTCATTTATTCCGACAAAAGTTTCATAGCTCATGCGGTATCTTCTCGGTTCTGAAACACAGGAAGATAATGCACACAAGCCCAACAGCACCAGCAAATATTTACGCATTGCAAAATCCCAAATTATTTTTAATGATTTTATTATAGGCGGCATTGGTTAAAAAAAGATTATCTTAACAGTTTTAATTGAATATTAAGCAATTAAATTTAATCTGTTTTTATCGTTTTTAAAAGAGGAATTTATGATGAAAAAAACTATATTCGCGATTGTTTGCGGGGTTGGTTTGTCGATTGCGCCGGGGGCTAGAGCGACTGAATATGAAGATTGTCTGGAAAAAGCCAACGGAGATATGGACATTGCAATGTGCAACAATGCCGAAACCGCCCGGTTGATGCGGCGTTTGCAGTCCCGTTATAATGCTTTGGCTTCAAATAAATATTTTTCTTCATGGAATGACCGGACATTGTCGGCGGCACAAAATTTTCAGACTTTGTTTAAACAATGGGTCGATTATCGGGACAAATATTGTTCTTTGTACGGTTATACTTTTTCCGGCGGACAGGGAACTATCGGCATGGTACAGACTTCACAATGTCAACTTGATGTGACGAATCGTTTTGCCAAAGATATTGAAGCGGTTATCTCCGTTTATAATAAAATGGCCGTTAATTAAGGAGGGTTCCGATGAATAAGATTTTGACAACCGGAATGTTTATGGCTTGTTTGTTGACATCTGCGCAGACCCACGCCGCGAGTAAATATGAATATTGTATGCGGGATGCGACAAAAGTCGGAGACAATGCCATTGCCGAGTGCATGCAGGAAGAAACCAAGCGCATTGATGCCCTGATTTATAAAGAATATGAGGCAATTGCCGCTGACCCCTATTTTAAGGAATGGCACAACGGTTCGGGAATGTTTCGCGGGCGGGTTAAGACGCTTTATGAGACCTGGTATAAATACCGGGAGGAATTTTGTTCTTTATTTACGCTGTCGATGAAAAATTATCTGGGAACCGAAAAATACAACACACAGCGTTGTCTTTTGGATTTTGCCCAAAATCATTATAATTATATTAAGGGGATTATTCTGAACAAAAACTCGACTCCGGAATAGCTCAGTCGTTTTTCAGAATAAAACTGAAAGAAGTTCCTTTGCCTTTTTGAGTTTCGACCTGAATTTTGGCGTGGATAATGTCGGAAATTTTTTTGACAATGGCGAGGCCGAGCCCTGCTCCGTTTTTCTTGTTTTCGGGGTTTAGGCCGCTTTGATAAAATTCATCAAAGATATAGGGGATATCGTGTCCGGAAATGCCTGAGCCATTATCTATAACAATAATTTGAACACCTTTTCCCCGGCGTTTGCAACCAAAGAGAATTTTATCTTTTCCATATTTTATGGCATTACTCAGCAAATTGCGCAGCATTCGTTCAAGCAGTATGCGGTCGGTATTGATTTCAAGCGCGCAGGAAATATAGTGAAAATCTTTGTTTTGAGAATGGGCGATGATTGAAAATTCTTCAGCCAGTTTATCTGTCAGCTGGCTCAGCTGGAATATTTCCGGTTCATATTTGACGCCGCCGTAGTCAAGGCGAGACAAATCAAGATAATTGTCCATCAAATCCTGCATATTTTCAAGAGCCAGGGCACATTTATCTGCCAGATTTCGTTGTTCGGAATTTAATTCAGAATCTTTAAGTAATTGTAAAAATATTCTTTGAGCATGCAGCGGCTGGCGCAAATCATGGACAGCCTGAGCCAGAAAATATGACTTTGAGCGGTTAAGGCGCTCGCTCTCAATTAATTTGACCGATGTTTTTTTGAATTCTTCGGATAGTTCCCGGCAATCACTGTAATCTTTTGACATTTTTTTCTTCCTAAAATTAAATTCTGCTTTCAAACAAGCCTTTTCCCAGTTCCGGAGCTATTCTAAAATACCAGAAATCATATAAAAAGCTGCTGTCTTTAATATAATCGCCGACACGGCTTTGGGTCAGCGGCGCCGCTGAAAGTTTTTGTTTGATCCAGTATTCGTTTTCCCGCTTAAAAATATCGAGGGTAACAATCAGGCCGCTGAATTCGGTTATGATTATCCTTTTATGTTCGGGAAAGGCTTTTTCATCAAAGTTTTGGGCAGAAAGAACTTTTGTGAAACCGACAAATTTCAAAAGTTCAAACAAAGTCTCAAGATGGACTTCCCGATTGCTTTCAGGGGTTAAAAACGGGGCACCGTTATGCGGACGGGAGGCTGTTTTTCCGTCAATTTCAACAGATCGGACCGTGGATTTTATCAGGCTGAGCAACGGCTGTTGCAACCAAACATAAGGTTCGCGGGGGAAGCGGATGTTATTCTCGACCAGATAATATCCGTCCTGATTTTTGATTTGGGCATAGGACATTTGATGTCCGGGAATTTTTTGTCCGAAAGCAACGCTGTCCAGCTCTTTTCCGGATTTGTCATATAAGCTTATTTTTACCGGCGCGGCAAAAAGCTTTTCTGCCTCAGCATCGGAAATATCTACTTTACGAAAAACGGCAGAAGAACGGATGAAGTCAAACAATTCCTTCATCAACTTATAACTTGCAGGGTAAGAGTCCGCTGTTCCGGCCAGCCAGAGGTTGTTCTCCCGTTCAAAGACAAATTCCTGTTGTCCGGGCAGAGAAACGGTTACCGAAGAGACTTTGGAAAAATCATCTCCGCCATTGGCAAAGGTATAAACTATTCGCCCGGTTTCTTCGTTATATTTAAAAATTCCCAGAGAAATGGCAGCAAAGCAAAGTGACGCTGCAAAAAACAATATGGCCGGTTTGAGGTTTAAGCGGCAATCAGGCATTGATATCCTCCCTGAAAAAGATACGGCGGTTACGGTTAATCCGTCTGCGGAAAAGACAAATGACGCCCGCCATCAGCAGCAACATAGAAAAAACATTCAACAAAACAAAACGGCGTTTTTGTGCCTGAAGGGCATGTTCAATCAGATAATCTGTCTTTTGCAGATCTCTTTCTCCCCTACTGATGAGCATTTTCAACTCTTCAAGGTGCTTCAACTCCATGTAGCTCAGCGGCTGAACCCGGGACAATTCGTTTAATTTGTCGTATTGGGCTTTATTTTCTTCAAGCGCCCGGCGAATTCCGCTTCCGGTTTCACCAAAACGGGCAAGATTATTTTTCCTGAATACATTTTCAATGATACCATCCGAGGCGGGGACAGATTGATTGTAGCGCAAAAAAGCGTTCCGGCCGGAAAAATAATCAAGTGCCCGCAAGAGAAAGCTGCCATTGTCGGCAAAAGGCACAATGCCATAGACGGGGTTGTTGTTGACAGAAGTACTGTCCGACCACTGATCGTTATACAGAAAATCAATATCACCAATCACGAGTATTTTTCCGGGTTTCAGCGATTCAGGAAGGAAAGAGAGCATATTGTCGGCCTGAGGCAAGCCTTTCAGGATATTTTCATCAAACATTGATTTGAAGTTTCCCTCGGAAAGCGCAGCCAAAACATGAGGCTTTTCGTTGGCGTGATAATATCCGTTTATCAACTTCTTCGGTGTGGCGGCGTATTGATCGACCGATATGCTCAATGCCTCATCAGACGTTTGAACCAAGGGCGTTATGACAATCCGGTCATTTTCTGTGGCTGATATCTGCAACGGTGCAGGGGTGTGATAAGTCAGTATATTGAGCCCCCGGGTAAGTATATGAGACTGATTGATGGTGTCGCCAGATGACCAGACCAGCGGATAAAATTTTTCTTCCCGGCCGTCTGAGATAATCCGTCCCGCTTTGTCGGCATCTCCGGCAATTTGGGAGTCATCAATCCGCAGGCCTGCGTTTTCAAGCAGTTTATTTAAGTTTTCTGCCGAATACGGGCTTTTAAGATGTTCATTGTAAGAATCGGCAAAAATAATCAAATTACCACCCCGCAGCAGGAATTGATCCAGGGCATAGAGATTCAGGCGGCTGAGTTCCCTGCCCGGACTGACAACGATTACCGTATTGATATCGACACCGATTTGGACGGCGGAATCGGGAATATTTTGTAAAATATATTCTTCGGCAACCGGTTGTAAAATGTTCCAGCTTCCGCTGTGGCTCAGATAACCGTTGTACATTTTTCCGAAAGTTAAATCCGGCGCCATTATACCAATTTTTGCCGGTTTTTCTTTTGTTCCCAAACGGGTGAATGCCCGGTTCAGGTCATTTTCGATAAAGTTTTGCCGACCGTCCGAAAAATTCGGAATGAGGATACTCCGACCTTCGGCATTGCGAATCAAAGCGCCAAAATACAAAGAAGATTTTCCGTCTTTTCCGAGAAAAGCCTTTAGGTGATTTTTTTCAGCTTCCAGAGCGCTTTTTTCATCTGAAGATAAATAGATTACATTCAGCGTTATTTGTCCGTGGGAAGCGTCACGATATTCTTTCAGCAGATTTTGCACGGTGTTGAAATATCCGGCCGTTACGGGGTAGTCGGTATCAATTTGCGGTGAATAATATAAATTTATGGTTAAAGGTTCTTTTATGCTGGCGGCAAGCTGTTTGCCCGCTTCGGAAAGGCTGTATTTCCGGCCGGCAGACAAATCAAGGATATTGTTGCCGAACAGGGCACCCGTTCCAAGACTGAGCAGCAGGAAACCAGAGAAAACCAAAACGATGAATACTAACAGGCGAACGTTTTTAATCATAGGCGTTTTCCTTTTTTTTAATATTTCCGGCTGCCGACGGCACAGGTGTTTATCCACAGGCCGGCAATGGTCAGGACACTAAAATACAGAACCGAAGCCAGATTTATCTGCCCCGAAACAAAATTGAGGTAATGAGCCATAAAGCTTTCTGCGGGGAGATGCCGTATTCCGAACACTGCCGCCGTCAACGGTGCCGGGTTCAAATACACCAGCCCCCAGACAATGAAAAAAGAGACCAGATATGTTATCAGCGGGCGTTCACTTAAAGCCGAAACAGCGCAGGATACTGCCGAAAATGCGCAAATAAGCAGAATACACCCGATATAACCGCTCAGGACATTCAGCCAGGCAACATCGGCATAAAAACCGGTGAATACAGCCAAGGGCAGTGTCAACAGCAGCATGATTATCCCGAACACCGTCGCGGCAAAAAACTTTCCGAGGACAATGTTCAAATAGCTTACCGGTTGTGACAGTATAAATTCGGCCGTGCCCGTCCGGTATTCATCGGTCCAGACGCGCATGCAGATTGCGGGGACAATCATTGCCAAAATCTCCGGCTGGAACCGGAAAAAAGCTTCCAATGCCCGGCTGTCCGTTTGCAGAAAGCGGCCAAAATAAAATGCGGCAATCAAAGATATGCTTATATATATGGCGAAAATAAAAACCGAGACCATCCCGTCAAAGTATTCCCGCAGTTCTTTTTGAAAAATAATCCGTGTGGGCGAGAACATGTTTACATCTCCCTCTTCTTTTTGCTGCCGGTCAAACTCCGGAAAGCGGAAAACAAATCCCGGTCGGGCATCTGATAGCGCAGGCGCGACGGCGTCGTGTCACAAACCAGGCGGCCTTCGTCAATCAAAAGAATGCGGCCGGCGAGTGCTTCGACATCTTCCAGAATATGTGTTGACATCAGGACTATCCCTTTGGCGGAAAAGTCTTTGATGAATCTGCGAAATATATGTTTTTGCGTGGGGTCAAGTCCTTCGGAGGGCTCGTCCATAATCAGCACCTTCGGACTATGAATCAAGGCGGCTGCAATTCCTATCCGATGCCGGTATCCTTTGGAGAGCCCGGCTATTTTACGCGACAGAACGTCAGAAAGCTCAAGTCCGAATGTCAAAGCGTCCAGCCTCGACCGAAACAGAGATGTGGAAACACCGCGGAGTTCTGCAGCGTAGCGGATGAATTCACAGGCACTCATTTCGTCATACATCGGGCTGTTTTCCGGGATATAGCCAATCAGGCGGAGGGCTCCGACTCTGTTTTCGGCCAAATTAATCCCATCAATCACTATTTTTCCTTTGTCGGGGGCCAAAATTCCGCTCAGGAGCCGGAGCAGCGTTGTTTTTCCGGCACCATTTGGACCGAGAATCGATATAATCTCGCCCTGTCCTGCCGTAAAGCTGATTTCACTGAGCGCTTTAAGCGCGCCAAAATTTCTGGACAATTCTTTTACATTCAGCATGTTTTCCGCCTTTGGGTGAATCGAGTTATCTGATTTCAGTGTAGCTGATTATTTTTAAATTTTAACAACTATTTTAATTTATTAAAAAGTTTGGTGACAAAATGTTTATTTTATTCTATCAATAGATACAGATATATTTTTAATGGGAGGGAAAAGTGCCTGAAAAATATTCAAAAGAGGAAGCCAAAAGCATCAAAATCGGTTTATATGCCGTTCTTGTTGTTTTGGCTGCGATGGCCTTTTTGTTTTACGGACGGGACGGAAAAAGTGTTGAGAATGCCCGTTCTTATGAGGTTAATGCCCGTTTTGGGCGAACAGACGGACTTTTGGTCGGAGACAAGGTCCGTATGGCGGGAATGACTATCGGTTCGGTTGTCAATGCTCGGCTGGATGAAAAGTTTCATGCCATTTTGACGTTGGATATTGATGAAAATGTCAAAATTCCCGATGACAGCAATGCATCTATTGTCAGTGCCGGAATTATGGGCAGTAAATATATTGAAATTGAACCGGGCGGTTCTCCCGACTTTATTATGCCCGGCGGTGAGTTTTCATATACTCAGGATGCCATGGTTATTGAGGAACTGATTGACCGAATCATTTCCATCGGTAAAGCCAACAAGAAAAACTGTAACTAAATCTGAAAAAAGAGGTGTTGTTATGAATAAAAAGCCAATGGAAACAATTATGGGAATTGTCGTGCTGGTGGTTGCGGCGGTTTTCCTGCTCTTTGCTTACAGAGTTTCCGATTTGCAGGTTGTCAAAGGGTATGAAGTGACGGCCAGATTTTTGAAAGTCGGTGGTCTGAATGTCGGTTCCGATGTGAGAATCAACGGGATTAAAGTCGGTACCGTTATTGCCCAGAAGCTGGACACCGAAAATTATGATGCCGAAATTGTCATGAGTCTTTCTCCTGATATTAAACTTCCGAAAGACAGTGTTGCCGTGATTGTCGGCGACGGACTTATCGGAGACAAATTCATTAAAATCGAGCCGGGTACATCAAAAGAAATGCTGGCTGACGGGGATGAAATCACCAAGGTTAAGGACTTTAAGACAATTGAAGATATGGTCGGCGAAATCATTTTCATGGTGACAGACAATGGTGACAATGCAAATTAAACAGCTGATGCTGGCTTCGGCTCTGACGACGGCTTTTGCCGTTTGTCCCGCCGATGCAAAAGAGATTGAAACCAATATGGCCCGTTTGCAGGCAATGGATAAGATTACCGGGAAAGTCAGTGTTATTGAGGCACCGGTTAATGCCGAAATGAAATTCGGGAGCTTTTCCATTGTCGTGCGAGCCTGTAAAACCCGTCCGCCGGAAGAGACTCCGGACAATTTTGCTTTTGTTGATGTTGTTGATGAGCAGCTCGATGGGAAAAACGTTAATATTTTCAAGGGATGGATGATTTCTTCCAGTCCGGCTCTCAATGCCATTGAACATCCTATTTATGACGTGTGGCTGCTGCAGTGCTTTGACGGCAAGGTTGAACCGGGCAAACTTTTGAGCAGTGAAGAATTACGCGCCCGTGATGAAATTGTTATGGAAGAGCGCCAAGTTCAGCCTGTTTCCGAAAGCAAAGTCGAAATGTTGCAGAATGTTCCCAACGACGGAGAACCGCAGAATTTGATTATGGCTGAATCTCCGGCCGTTTCAGAAACGGCTCCGGACAAAGCAGCTGCAGAATCGGAACTGAATACAGAACTTACAGCTCCAGTCGGGCAACCTGTGACAAGCGCGGAGAATGCAACCGAAACGACGTCTTCTGTTACGGCAGTTTCGACACCGGCCGCCGATGTTCCGTTTGATGAAAAATCCGGAAATGTTTTTGAAACGGAAGCCGTTTATATGCCTGAGGAAGGCCCGCAGGAACTGGTTTCTTTTGAAGAGGACAGTCAGACATCTGCCGAGCCCCCTGCTCCGTCTTCAGAGCAACCGGAGCCTCTTGCCGGACAGTCCGGTGAAACCGGAGAGCAAGACAAAATTGAAGTCAAGACTGTTTTGCAGCCGGAAGAACCAAACAGCCTACCGGGAAATGGAGCTGATTTTTCAACTGAGCCGCAATCTGAGGAAGAATCTGCTATTTATGAGAGCGGTTTTAATACGCCGGAGGAATTTGAACCGGAAGCAGAAAGAGAACAGACAATTGAATTTGAGGCAGAAGCTTTGCCTGAAATTCCTCAGTTAAATATATAATTCGGAAAGGCTGATCGTTATGGTTAAAAAGACAGATGTCAGTTTTGTTATGACGGTTTATAATAAAGCATATTATCTTCCGTCAGTGCTTACTGCTTTGCTCGGGCAAAGCGGGCTGGAAAATCCGGAATTTATCTTTATTGACGATCATTCTTCTGATGAATCAGTGGATATTATCAAAAAATATACCCAAGGGATTTCTAATGTGACAATTATTGCCAATGAGGACAACCGGGGTATCAGTCCGCGGATTAATCAGGGAATTGCCCTGGCTAAAGGTGAATTTGTCAGGATGTTGGATTCTGATGATATCTTTCCGTTGGATTCCACTGAAATTATGCTTAAACTGGCTCGGAAACATCAGGCAGACATGGTTTACGGCTGTTTTGTCAAGACAGGAAAAGAACCTGCGGCATTGGAGAGAGAAAAAACCGGTGAATTTCAGTATAAATACAATGAAGATGCTTTATCAACGGTTTTGACCGGACGTTTTACCCGGATGGGGCAGCTTATTAAAACCGAGGTTTTGAAAAAGGCACACGGGGCTGATGAGCGGGTTTTTATTCAGGATGAGTCCATTCCTTTGCGGGCCGCCGTCTATGCCCGGGGAATTATCAAAATGGATGCCAATGTAGTTTTGGTTCCCAAAGAAATCGGGAATTTTTCGGGAAACAAACTCCAGCTGGATCATGACCGGTTTATGGCCTGTTATGGGATAATTACCGATTATCCCCATTTGGCATATAAAAATATGTGCAGACTTTATCGACGTGCCGTATCGGCTTATTGGAAATACATCAAAAAAACTCGTCCTCTTCCCTATCTGAGCCGGGCTTTTGCCGTTTATCTCCGCACTAAGATTGTTCCGCCGTATCCGGATATGGCCTTTTTAGAGCGGATGAAGCGCGATTTTGACGCGCTGGAAGGCATCCGGCGCGTTCAAAATCCGCTTTGGGCCTTAGAACGCTAGGCACTTTTTCTAATATGATATTTTTTTGTCAGCAGGACTTCCGGACCGTATTCCTGTTTGAGGCGGCGTAATCCCGGCAGGCCTTTATCTTCTCCGGTATTCAGGTATTTGCAATGATGATATTGTTCCAGAAAAAGCAGCTCATTGGTCTGTGAGGCTCCTTTCCAATCTGTTGAAGCTTTACTGAAGTACATAAATACATTTTCTTTATCTACAGCTTCACCGATGACATAGCCGATAATTTTGTCTTCCAGCAAAAGTACATTGCCTTTTACAATATTTTGCATTGTTTTCCAGTTTGAAAATATTTCCGAAAGAATGGCATTTTGCTTTTCTTCATATTTTTCCTGATGCTTTTTCTGTATCAATTTTTCATGGCAGGCCATGACTTCCTTAATATTTTCCATTGACAGGGGTGCATACCTATATTCATAATTTTCCAGAAAAAATCTGACATGCTGCCTCCGAACATGATAACGCATTCCGGGCAGATTGATTTGTTTATCAACATCATAAATATATTCCGCAGCGCCTGGTTCTTCTCTCAGTTTGATTTTGTTTCGGCAAGCCAGATGTATTTT
>CALXTH010000084.1 GCA_944391365.1 uncultured Alphaproteobacteria bacterium
GTAAACACCGTTACTATCGCTGGCAACGCCCGTCACTTTACCAAAGATGGTCGTGGTTACCGTGGCGTTGGTTTCACCGTTTGGAACCGTGGTGCTGACGGAAATGACATAAGCGCCGTCTTCGAGCTGATTGCCGTTGCTGTCTTTGCCGTCCCAGGTAAATTCGTGCGTTCCGGATGTTTTTTCGGCTGTTTCGGAGTAGACGATTTTGCCGTTTAAGTCTTTGACCGTAATAACGGCACTTGAAACATCTTTATCCAGCGTATAGGTTGCTTTGGCGACACCGCCGTCCAGAGGCATGACATCTCCCAAAACCTGTGCAACTTTACCAATATAAGAAACGGCCTGGGCTCCAAGGTTGGCAATATTCATACTCAACAGAGAATCGAGCTTTTCATTGGTCTGGATCGCCTGCTCAACGCTAGAATACTGAACCAGCTGGTTGGTGAACTCGGCTGTATCCATCGGGTCAAGCGGATCCTGATATTTCAGCTGCGTTGTCAGCAGGGTCAGAAATGTGTTCATATCGGCGGACAACTGCTGTGAAGCTGCATTTGTGCTTGAAGAGCTTCCGGTTGAAACATATCCGTTAATGGAATTGACGTCAGACATGACAGACCTCCTTTCTTTATACCCTGATATTCAGAGCTGATTTTCCGTCCCAGTTTTCTCCGGCGGCAGCTTCGGCAAACAACTCATCATTGTCAGCCCCCTGCTCCAACATATCGCCCAGAAAACTGCGAAGAGCCTGCTGGCTGTTTTCACGGTCGGCGTCTCTGCCTCTGAAACTGAAGCTGAAACTGCCTTCATCCGTATTAAAGCCGGCATCGTTAAACGCTTTTTCAAGACTAGACATATCTTTTTGCAGAATATCCATCGTTTCAGCCCGGCTGGAAATGATATGCGCCTGAAGTTTGCCGTCTTTGGATATCTGCATTTTGATTTCAATGTGTCCCAAATCTTCCGGTTTGAGCTGGATTTCAATTTTATCAACGCCTTTAACGGCTGATTTGGTGATATTGACCTTAACCTGTTCAATAACCTCCCGGCTCATGCCTTTGTAGATATCCCGGAAAGAAGAATTTTTGGCATCAGCAACGGCGGTTTGTTCAGCCCGGGCCAGTTGTGCCGCTTCAGCACCGGAATGAGACAAGGTATTTACATTGCTTCCGGCTTCTTTGACTCCTTTAACGGCAATCTGAACCAGATTATCCATGTTATTTTCTCCGGCCGGGGCTGTTTGTGCGGCAACCGGAGCCGCGGCGACAGGGGTTTGCTGCATATTGGTATTTGCAGCGATATTGGCAGACGGCGCCGTTTTTTGTTCTGTGGTCAGGGTTTTAACCGCGTCAGAAACGACATCGTCCGCGCTGTCATAGGCAAAATTTTCCTCATGCACGTTAACATTGACCGAAAGTTTTTTATCTTCGGGCAGCAGGGACTCAAGTTCTGCAGCCTGAACATTCCGGATTTCAGCCTCCGGGGCAACTTTTTCTGCTTTTTCAGGCATGGCGGCGGCCGTCTGCATTTGCTGCTCCGGCTGTTTTACACTTTCAATGACTTTTTGGACAACCGGTGTCAACGATGAAATATCAACTCCTTTTTCTTCCAGTCCCCGGGTCATTTCTTCGACCGGATACAGCGCTATATCGGCCTGAGAATTGTCCTGAGGCACAACCGGCACCAGCAGATTGTCCTGCTGAGTCAATGACGACAAAAGCTCTGTTCCGCTCATTTCCGTGTATTCTCCGGTTAAGCCGTTATATACAGTGACTGAGGGCATTTGCGCCAGTTCATCCAGCCCTGAGACCTGAATGCCCAAGGCGGACAACATGCCTAACAGCTCATCAATCAGCATCCGGGTGTTTTCTGCCGTTTCCGTTGTTTCACCATTTTCAGTCTGCATACCGTTTTGAGTTTCGGAAATGTCTCCGTTTTCTGCGGCTTCCGCTTTTGCTCCGCCGTTGTTTTCAGCTTTCTCTACGGCTGTTTTATCACCTTTTGTTTCATTTCCAGCTGAGGAAACCGGTTCATCTTTTGCCTGAGACGACGAAGAAGATGCAGATGCCTCTTTGTTATCTGTCCTGTCATCTTCGGGTTTTGTTTTTTTATTGTCAGAAGCGGCCTGATTTCTCTCGTTTCTTTCGGTCGTTTTATTTTCACGTCCGGAAACTCTGACATCCTTGTCGGAGACAACCCGGCCTGAGGTTCTGTCAACCGGTGCTGATGAAGCGGCAAAATCTCCTTCGGCATCTGTTTCGGCTGAAATCCGGATGCCGGTATTGCTTTGCTGTTTCAACATATTTATAAATTCACTGCCGCTGACGCCTTTTTTCAGGTTTGCCGCCAGGTTGTTTTTATCTGCCGTCCGGGCGGTTGTGCCGTTCTGGATCAGAAACATATTGGTCAGCTCATTTATCTCTTTTATTTCCATGACAGAATCCTTTAAACAATTCACTCCCCGTATCTTATGCAAAAACCATGCCATATTTTTTCATACCCATAAAAATACGGATAAAATCCTTCTTTGGACATTTTCCAAATATAAAATTATATTTTCGGCACGGTGAAAAAATATTTGTATTTTTAATTTAATGTCTTATAATCTGTTTTGCTGGAACAGAAAAAGGAGTGGCAAATATGGCTTATCCGGTAGTCGAATCAGCTGTCGATGTGGCGTACTGGTTCTTTGACAAGGCGTCTGATGACAGGGTCGCGCTTGATGATTATAAAATGCAGCAGTTGCTGTTTTTGTCACAGGTTTTGTTTGCCAGGACGTATAATCAGGAGATGATGTTTCCGTCGATGTTTGTTTGTGATGAAGACGGTTTTTTTGAACCCAACATTAAAAAAATTCTGGCGCAGGGGCGGCCTTTTATGCCCAGAGCCAAATTTGGCAGCAAAGTGTCAGAGTTTTTGGAAGAGGTGTGGAAAAAATATGCTCCGATGAGTTCCAAAGAGATAAAAATGTTTATTCTGAATTCGGCTCTGTATGCCGAGTTTGCCAAAAGCGGTGCAAAAAATCTGGTGGATTTTAAATCTGTCATTGAGTTTTTAAATAAACATGTTAGCTTTGCCGATGAGTATGAAAATTCAGGAAAAAGAAAAGTCCTGCTCTCGCAAAACGGGCCGGTCATGGTTTCTCAATGGAAACCCCGGAAAGTTACTAAAGGTGATATAAATAAAGGAGACTGATATGTGTAAAAATCTGCTGAAAGCTTTTGCTGCGGTTTTATTGTTGGCCGGATGTTCAGAACAGGAAAAAAGCACTCCGGCGGCGGAGGCAAATCTGACAATTATTTCTGCCGAAGACGGCAATGTCTCAGAGTTTACGGTTGAAAATGCCGTTACGCCCGAGGAGCTGCAAAAGGGTCTGATGTTCAGGGACTCTTTGTTGCCGGCGCATGGCATGGCTTTTGACCTGAGCGGTTATGACAATGCCGTGATGTGGATGAAAGACACCAGAATTCCTTTGGACATGATTTTTGCCAATGACGGGAAAGTCGTCTGGGTCTATGAAAACGCTCAGCCGATGTCAACAGAGAATATTACATCTCCGGAGCATGCCGACGTTGTGATTGAGCTGAATGCCGGAGAGGCAAAGCTTCATAATATTAAGCCGGGAGACATCGTCAAACACGCTTTTTTCAATAATACCGAAGAAAAAGCCAACTAACGACCTGAGGCAGGTCGATCCCATCGGTTTGCTGTTGATTGATCGAGGCAAAGGAGGCGCGATGCTCAGATTGTGCCCCAGTTGAGACAGATAAATCAGCTGTGTCATCGCGAGCAGGCAACAGCCTGCGTGGCGATCCATAAAAATAAGACTGGATTGCCGCGTCGACCTAGCGGTCTCCTCGCAATGACAGGGACGGGGAAAATGGGTTGCCGAGGCGAATAAATTCGCCTCGCAATGACTTGGGTAACGGAGCGTTCAGGGAGGGAGTAAAAGGCTCAGGAGAAATCCTGAGCCTTTTTGTCAGGTTGAAAATCTGAAGTTCGTGATTATTTCCTATTTGTATATTGATTTTTAAGATTTGTTATGTTAGAATAGTTTCAACTGATGAGAGGTTCATCAGCCAGGGTTTTCCAGCCCTTTCAGGTTGGGTCGTTTTAGCATAACGACTTGAAATAATAATATGCTGGTATTCGCACATTAACTTGACTGCGGGTGCCAGCGAATAAGGCTCCGCCAAATAAGCTGGGGCTGTTCAACTTGACAGTCTGGAAACACCCTATGTCGCAATGCAAGATTTGGGGCATATGGATTGGGATGACGCTAATAACGGTTGTCGTAATTATAGTTTCTGTGATAACCTTAAGGGAACTCTGCCCTCCAGAGAGCAATTACTTACGATGTACAGGAACAAATCATCATTGGAATCTTTACTTACTACCAACGGTGGAAAGAAATTCTCCACAGAATCCCATTATTGGTCGTCTACTCCCTACTACGGCGGCTACGACAGCGCCTACTACTTCGTGAATATGTCTAATGGCGACTATTGGGATTACGGCTACAGCGGTTGGTACGACGGCTATGACGGCGATGTTCGGCCGGTGTTGGTGAATTATTAGGTTTGTGGTTTCTCAAAATGCAAAGCCCGGTTCAGGCCGGGCTTCAGAGTTTAATTTAAAAAAATTTTATACAAGATGACAACAATCGAACTGTGCTAAAAAAATATTTCAATCTGTTTGACATTCCGGTTGCGGGAGGGTAGGATGAGGCGTTGTGGATGATTGTTTCGGAGGCCGATTATGCAGATTAAAATCAAAGCAGAAAATTCAGCGTTTAACCGTAAATTTCTTGATAATCAGCTGGTTAAGGAAATTTGTGGTCAAATGGCGTATTTTTCCGGGCATAATCCGCGCAGAAAAGACACGGAAGTTTCTTTTTATGTTTATGACGGTGATGAAATTATCGGCGGAGCGGCGGCTTTAATCAAGCCGACCTCATGGCTTTCACTTGAAGCTGTTTTTATTGCCGAAAAATATCGCGGACTTGATCTCGGCTCTCGTCTGATTGAGCGTTTGGAGACAGCTGCCCGCAAAAAAGAATGTTTCGGCATTCTTTCACAGGTCTCAGGGAATCAGGCCAGAGGATTTTTTGAAAAAGTCGGTTTTGAGCTTTGCGGAGTGCTTAAAGACTGTCCGCCGGGCGAAACGCTTTATTTTATGAAAAAGGTTTTATAAGTCCCGTCTTACAGCCCTTCGCCGAAGCTGACCCAACGGACGGAAAAGTCTTCCCCGAAATCAACAAATTTGACTTTGAAATCTTCACCAAAGTCAACGAATTGCCATTGTCCGCAAGAGTTGGCGCCGAAGTCAGTTTCTTTCACTTTCAAATCCTCACCAAAGTCAACCTGACGAATACGGAAGTCTTCTCCAAAATCAACAACTTTTACCTTTCCATACAACGGGATACCATTGTAGCGGCAGCCGGGGGATATTATCCCGGCATGTGCCGAAGCTGCCAACAGGCAAAATCCTAAAGCAAGAAAAATTTTTTTCATTTTTTATCTCTTATTTCAATGTTACCAATTTTTGGGATATCTGCCGGCAGAGTTCGCCAACCAGTGCGCTCTGGGTTTTGGCATAATCCGGATAATTGTCGGCCAGCGGGCGGGTCAGGACGCTGCGTTCCGTTGCCAGAACTTTTCCATTGTTGTCGCTGATTGTCCACCAGGCGTCAAGTACTGCATTTTTATCCCAGGTGCCATCCATCCGGTTGATTTCAACACTGATGATAAAATTGTATTTTTCCTGATTATACATTTGGGGCTTGACCATTGACTTTGGCAGATAAAGCGCGATGTCATCGGCAACAATCCGCTGCAAAAGCCCCGATAAAGGCGCACTCCAGCGATTAAATTCCGATATGTTCAGCGAGACATTGTCTTCATCCAGAGTGACAATTTGAGCCCGGGACAGGTAATTGGGCACCGAAACCTCATCAATCCCGATGTTGAGTTTTTTTAATGAGACAGGCGTTATATTTTCCACCGTCTGAGAGCTTAATGTATAGAATTCAGAATCCGGCGTTTTGCGAAAGCTTATGCAGGAAGCCAGAACCAAAACAGAACACAAAATCAGCAGTTTTTTCATTGTTTCTTTCCTTTTAACAAAGCATCAGGGTGGCGTTCAAGATAATCGGACAGGTTGCCAAAGGCCTGCGCCGCGTTGTTTATGCTTTTGGCTGCCTGATTGATGTTTTTTATCATTTCATTGGAGACACGGCGATTTTCTTCCAAAATTTTGTGTGCCGTTTCTGCCGTTTTAATCAGTTCCGGCATTAAGACCGGCAGCTTGGTATTGAGTTCTTTGAATGTTCCGTTAATATTGTCAACGGCCTGTCTTATCGGCAAGTTGGAAAAGTCTTTGGAGATTTCACCCATCGGAGACAAAATGGTCGGTATCTCCATAAAACGGTTATTCGTAGCTTTTAGTTCCACGGGCGTTTGGGGTTGCATGACCAGTTCAATAAACAGCTGTCCGGTGATATAATTCTGCACGCCAAGCCGGCCGCGCAGCCCTTTCCGGATTAAATCCTGCAAGAGATCTTCCCGGCCGCGCAGGCTTTTGTCTTTGGAAATAATTCTTTGGGTATCGCTAAAGCGGACAAAAACCGGCGTGCTGAAGCTCAGATCCTTGGTGTCGGCAATCAGTTCAATCCGGGAGACTTGTCCGATTTCAACCCCTTTAAACATGACCGGAGAACCAACATTCAATCCGCGCAGGGATTCTTCAAAATACATGACCAGTACATTATCGTCGTTTTTAAATAAGCTGGAGCTCAAAAAAATTCCCAAAATAACGGCAAAGACCCCGGCTCCGACGGCAATGAACAATCCGATTATTTTGGTATTCGGTGTTTTAGACATGTTCTTTTTCTCCACGGGTTAAAAAATTTAAAACAACATCATTGGGCGGATTTTGCAGCAGGTCTTTCGGGGCGCCACTGCCCTTTATGCTTTTGCTTGTTCCATCCAGGAAAACAGAGTTACTGCCGACGGTAAAGATTGAGGCCAGCTCATGCGTTACGATGACAAAAGTGGTCCCGAGGCTTTTGTTGATGTCCAGAATCAGGTCATCAAGCAGTTTGGAACTTATCGGGTCAAGGCCGGCCGAGGGTTCGTCACAATACAAAATTTCAGGATCAAGCGCCAAAGCCCGCGCCAGACCGGCTCTTTTACACATTCCCCCGCTGATTTCCGACGGGTAAAAGTCTTCAAAACCGGCCAGACCGACCAGCGCCAGCTTTAATGAAACCAGCTCTTCAATTTGTTTTTCGGAATAATCCGTATATTGCTGCAACGGCAGGGCTATGTTTTCGGCAAGGGTCATTGAGCTGAACAAGGCACCGCCCTGGTACAAAATTCCGCAGCGCTGCATCAGCTCTTTTTTTTGTTTTTCCGGAGCTTTGGTAAAATTTATGCCGTCAATCATGATTTTGCCGCTTTGCGGCGCTTTCAGGCCGGTCAGCACATGAAGCAGCGTGCTTTTGCCGCAGCCGCTGCCGCCCATGATGATAAATATATCGCCTTTGTTAACCGTAAAGCTGATGTTTTTCATCAGGATATAATCTCCGTAGCCGACGGTCAGGTTTTTGACTTCAATGTGGGGCGTGCTGCTCATATTCCCATCTCCTCAAAGATTACCGTCAGCAATCCGGTTATAAGAATCCTCCAGACCATTGAACTGACAACGGCTTTGGTGGTGGCAACACCGACGCTGTCGGCATTGCGCCCGCAATGCACACCGTAATAACAGCCGCACAATGCAATGATGAAGCCATAAACAAAACCATGAAAAAGCCCGACTGCAAAATTGTTCATCTTCAGCGCGGCATAAGTATATTTCCAATATTCCTGAACCGGAATATCCAGCATAAACACGCCAACAGCCGCACCACCCAGCATGCCCATCAAATCAGAAAGCATCGTCAATATCGGCATGGTAATAATCAGGCTGCTTATCCGGGGCAGAACCAGAAAATCCGTCACGGGGATTCCCATGGTGCGCAAGGCATCAATTTCTTCATTAACCTGCATGGTGCCGATGGTTGCCGCATAAGCTGCACCGGTGCGGCCGGACATGACAATCCCGGTCATTATGGCGCCCATAATCCGGGTCATTCCGATAGCCACCAGACTGGCAACATAAATTTCAACGCCGAAAATCCGCAGCTGGACAGCGCCGACAAAAGCCAAAATCAATCCGACCATAAAACTGACGACAGAAACAATCGCTATCGCCTTATAGCCGCAGGCTTCCAGAGCAAACAGGAAATCGACCCGGCGAAAAACCGCCCTGCCCCGAAACATCCGGCCGACAGAACGGAGCGCATCGCCGATAAAAACCAGTCCCCGGCGGAATGCCTTCCAGCTGTCAATCCCCCATTCGCCCAGAGCCTCCAGCCAGGGAAGAACCGGTGTGTCATGAGGTGGCGGGTTGCGATCAACGCTAAAAGCCAAACGGATCAATCGCTGAAGGCTTTCCGGAAAATTGTTCAGCCGGACGGAAACTGTCTGCGCTTTTGCCTGCTTCAGCAGTTCATAAATAATTACGACCAGTGACGAATCCCATTTTTTCAGCGCCGCGCAATCCAACTCAAGAGCTTTGATTCCGGGGGTGCGCACCTGCTTATACAGGGCGGCTTTGGCATTATCATCGTTATATTTCAGAAAATCGCCGCTGAAGCTGACACTCATTATCTGTTTTGAAATATGGCAGGTTACATCCATTGTCGTTTCTTTTCACTTTTCAGCCGTTTATTGTATCCGATGTTTTTATTATTGCAACATATATACTTTATAATACAAATAATTGATGAATCTCCGGTAAACAATCAAAAAAATCCGCGAAATGCGGATTTTTTTGATTTTCATTTTACATCAGGCTCCTTTCCGGTCGTGGTCAAACATTTGTTTGATGCCGTCCAATGAGCTCAGAATGCCGGTTGCCTCATAGGGCATATAGACAATTTTGTTATTTTCGCCTTCGGTGATGTTGCTCAGCGTTTCAAGATATTTCATGGCAATCAGATACTTGTCCGGCTGACCGTTTTTGGCTATGGCATCGGTGACCTGGCGAATGGCCTCGGCTTCGGCCTGAGCGGTTTTGATTCTTGCCGCGGCTTCACCTTCGGCCTTGAGAATCGAAGACTGCTTTTCACCTTCGGCTTTGTTAATTTCGGCTTCTTTCTGACCTTCGGCTTTCAATATTGCCGATTTTTTCAATCCTTCGGCTTCAAGAATCGCTGCCCGGCGTTCACGCTCGGCTTTCATCTGTTTTTCCATTGCCTGCTGAATATCTGCCGGCGGAATGATGTCCTGCAGTTCAACACGGTTGACTTTGACACCCCATTTGTTGGTGGCCTCATCAAGAATTGCCCGCAATTCATGATTGATTTTATCCCGGGAGACCAGTGTTTCATCCAGATCGATCGCCCCGACGAGGTTGCGCAACGTGGTCTGAGTCAGTTTTTCAATGGCTTCGGGAAGATTTTGAATTTCATAAACCGCGCTTTTGGCGTTGACAATCTGAAAATACAGCAACGCATTGATGCTGATGGTCACATTGTCTTTGGTAATGACATTCTGGCGCGGAAAGTCATAAACGGCCTCGCGTAAATCTATTTTGAGTTTTTCCTTAATATAAGAATAGCTTTCGCCATTCGGCCCGCGGGTTGTTATTTTCCAGGCAATGCGGCGCGGCGACTCCCAAATCGGAAAAATAAAATTCAGCCCCGGGGTCAGTTCCCGCTCAAATTTTCCGAGACGCTCAACAATCACCGCTTCGGCCTGCTGGACAATAATCAGTCCTTTGGCAAAATAGACAATTACCGCCGCAATCAATATCCATTCAAAAGTCATCTCAATCATCCTTTCTTACATATAGAACCAAGTCTTCATATTTTTCGATTTTTACCCGTGTTCCTACAGCTATTGTTCCACTGTCAAGGCTCCGCGCATTCCAGCGCTCGTCAAAGACAGAAACAACGCCGCCGTCCGGGGTTATTTCTTCAAGGACTTTGGCTTTTGCCCCGATATAGCGTCCCATACCGGTTTCAGGAATTTCTTTTTTGTTTTTCCGGACCATCAGCGGACGGAAAAACAGCAGGCAGACCAAAGACGCAACCACCCAGATTATGGCCAAAATGCTTAAATTTGACGTGTACAGGGAAAAGAATGCAATCACAAAACAAGCCAGAGCCAGATTCAGAAAAAACATTGCCGGCGTCAGCATTTCCAAAATAATCAGCAGCACTCCGACTATGCACAAAATCTGCCATCCGGGCATTGCGATCAGGTCAATTTCCATTTTTTTCTCCCGATATCAGTTGTCTGTTATTCAGTATAACAGCCGGCAAGCGATATGGCAAAACGATTTTGTTTTTAATCCACCGGTTTGACGCGAATCCGAATATCCCGGCTTCGGCCCAAATCATCAACGGCTTTGAGGCGGATGAGCCCCGGTTGCAAAACAGCCTCAAAGGTTTCTCCGGCACGGGAGCTGCCCAGAAGGCGGTCATCAGCGAACCAATAAACTTTTTCAGCATCCGCATCCAATGCCGCTTTCAAACCCACATGCTGCGGCAATCCATTCGGACTGAGAATGACCGTGTTTTCTGCGGGGAAGATAATTTCCGGCGGGCGGCCATTGCGGCCATTATTATCCATGCCGTTGCAATCTTCTTTGAATGCCGGCGGCCGTTTCAGGCTGATTCCGGCTGCAGCATAAGCCTGCAAGACATCTGACGGCCAGAAGTTGTAGGTTTTCATAACCGTTTGCGGCGGGGTATGGCGACAGGCTCTCAATCCGGTGGCGATATCAACCGGTATCCGTCTGGAGATATTGGACAGTTTGATTGACGACACACCGGGAATAAAATAACTTTTGACTTTATCCGGACAATCCGCATCCGCGATATCTCCACTGGAGCGGCAGATATCCACTTTGGCGAGGTTCATTCCGGGCGCCGGGCGCAGAGCGGGCGGAATGCCGGTTTCACGAATGATCCGGCGGACGATACGAAAGAACAGTGGTGCGGCCATATCGCGGCCAACAAAAGCATTGTTCGGTGTTCCGTCAAAATTGCCTATCAAGACAACAACGACAAAATGTCCGGCGACACCTGCCGTCCAGGCATCTTTATATCCATAAGATGTTCCGGTTTTCCAGCTTATGGGATAAGGCAGCCGTCCGCCCGGCGGTGTATTTTTGCTCAGCATATTCAGTGTCAGGAAAGCGGCTTCCGGGCTGAGAAGTTTTTGTCCCGGCACTTTTGGGGCGGACATAACGGTTCGGAGCGGCCGGAAAGTTCCGTTATTATAGAGCATGGCGTACAAAGCGGCCAAATTCTGCATTGAAACCTCTGCACCGCCAAGCGCCAAAGCCAGTCCATAATATTCCGGCGGGCGCAAATTCCGGACTCCGGCTGCTGACAACAGCTCATAAAAACTGTTTTCCGGCAGCCGGAGAAGCAAATCAACCGCCGGAATATTGCGACTGTAAACCAGAGCCTGTGTTGCATTGACCATTCCATAAAAAGAACGGTCAAAATTTTCGGGTGTATATAAACCGTAATTCCGCGGAACATCTTTCAAAATTGTCAGCGGATGAATCAGTCCCTGCTGTAAAGCAAGCGCATAAATAAACGGTTTAAGGGCCGAACCGGGTGAACGCAGGGCATTTGTTCCGTCAACCTGTCCGAAAATTTTGTTGTTATAAAAATCAGCCGAGCCTGCATAGGCTAAAACATCCATTGTCCGGGCATCAACAATTATGGCTGCGGCATTCGACACACCTTTTTCCCGCTGTTCGCCGATATATTCCCGGAGCATTTCTTCGAGAAACCCTTGATAATCCCAGTCCAGCGTGGTTTTGACATGCCCCTGTACTCCGGTAAGAATCCGGCGGGTAAAATGCGGTGCTTTATCCGGCAGATGGCGACCGAAAGAGATATATCCGCCAAGACGTTCCGCCGTTTCCGGAAAATTTTGAACCCAGCGTTTTTTCAGGCGGCCGGCGGCCTCTCCGGCCTGTTTGCGCCCATCGGATGTCAGCAATCCCCTTTTGCCCGGATTTTGGGGAATGACCGTCAGATAGAAGATTTCTTCCGGACTGAGTTCTTCGGCTCTTTTTCCGAAATAGATGAGGGCGGCGGCTTCAAGCCCTTCAATATTTCCGCCATAGGGCGCAAGATTAAAATATGCTTCCAAAATCTCGTCTTTGGTATAGAAAAGTTCTATTTGCAGAGCTCGCAAAATTTGTTCCAGTTTGCCGGAAAGCGTTGAAGAATCAATATGCCAGACAATTCTGGCCAACTGCATGGTGATTGTGGAGGCACCCTGACGGCGGCCTCCGGACAGCATATCTCCGGCGGCACGGAACATGCTTAACGGATTGACTCCCGGGTGCTGATAAAACCAGCGGTCTTCATACAAAAGCAGCGCCTGAACGGCTTCTGGCGGAATACCCCGAAAAGGGACAAACAAACGGTATTTGTCATCCCGGCTCAGGGTCAGTTTCAATAACTTTCCGTTCCGGTCGCTTGCCGTCGCCGAAAAATTATATCCCTGCCAAAGGGCCGGTTTGGGGACAGTCAGAATTAGTATTCCCCACACAAGAAAGGCCAGCACCGGGATAAAGACAAACAGGCGCATTTTTTTTGAGAAATGCGCCTTTTCGTTTTGTTCTCCGTTTCTATTTTGCCGCATTGAAGGCACCGCCCGCGGTATTGGCCCGGAGCAGCGGGTTATACAACGCCTCGGCATAGAGCGGCGGAACAACGAAATTTCCTTCGGCAACAACTTTTACCCGGTAGGAAAGTTCCCGGTAGTCCGGCGCGGCAGTGGTATAAACAACGACTCTGTCTTCGCGGATATCGGCACTGTCGACGGCTGCCGCGTCGTCTATGTTTTCAGAAACGACTTCAAAGCAGCCGGGCAACATCGACACCAGCGCAACGTCATTTACATATTCTCCGTTTTTGCTCCGATATCTGATTTTAACCGTCAGTTCATCCCCGGTTTTTGCAGCCGAAACAATATTGTTGTCTTTGTCCGTTATTTCCTGATAGATTTCCAGACCGTCAGACAACGGGGAAATTGTTTCCGCCGCGGAATAACCTTCCTGGCTGACCGCATAATAAAAAGGTTCCGGAGATGAAACCGTCAGTTCGCGGGTGGACGGCAGGAAAGAAACTCCCGGGAACGGCGTATATTCCACAGGTTTTGCACTGAAACTGATATTTTTATCATTTTCACTGCGGCCGGCCGCATTCAACGCCAAAACGGAATAAGCGGAAATAACCGTGTTGTAACGCCCTTCGGTCAGCGGCCGGAGCAGAAGTTCCGTCTCTTTTTTATCAAGTCCGGAGAAATTCTCTGCAAAGTGAGCTGCTCTCAGATAAATATCCATTGCAACAAATTCCGGCGGAACTTTTTCAGCCTCAAACCGTCCGGACAGCTTCCCGGCTTTGGTTTTGTCCTGAAGCAGAGCATAAGACGAGGCCATAAACGAGGCGGCAAGGCTTTGTTTCCATTTTTTCGGATAAGTCTTTTGATAATAATCTTCCAAATTCCGCAGGTAGTTTCCGGCCGTATCTCCGTTCAGCACCAGGACATAGGCCGCATATGCCGGCACAATGTCATCAATACCGGACGGCGCGGCCGCCGCCTGTATCCGGGCATAATCCAGCGCTTTTTGCAGCATATTCTCCGGGACATTAAAGCCTTTCTTTTTGGCTTCGACCATAAAATGCGCCGCGTAGACAGAATCGAATCGGTCAACAGGCAGTCCCGGCATATCCCAGCTCCGGAAGCCGCCGCTCAAAGTCTGACGTGTCCGCAAAATGCCCATTGCATTGTCAAAAAGAGCATAGACATCTATCTTTTTTACCAGTTCAGGATATTTGAAGAAAACTTCCATGACCGGAAAGATTTTGCTGACGGTTTGCTCCGTACAGGCATGAGGAAATTTATTGAGGTATTCAATCAATCCCTGAGCCAGAACCAGCGGCGATGACGAGGCCGTGACCATTTGTCGGCGATATTCGGGATACAGATTTTCGGCAAAATCTTTTAATTTCAGTTTTGATTTTTCATATCCCAGAACAACATTTGTTCTGAAAGGCGCTGCCGGGCGGATGCTCAGGCTGTAAGGCAGAGATGCCCGACGGGCAGGATCCTGTTCGGCAACCGCAGAAAAGCGGATTTCATGGGCGCCGAGTTTCGGAAGAGCCCGAAGCCGGAAGCTGACAAACCCACTGCCCTGTTCGGCCAGTGTCAGTTTCCGGGAGCTGTCACCGATGACTTCAAAAGCTGCTCCGGGGTCAACGGAAACATTAACCGGATAAGCATTTTCGGAATTTTTAACCAGATTGCCGACACTTAGACCGATCACAAATTCATCACCCGGCGAAACATTAAAGGCTCCGGACGGAATCAGCGCAAAATCACCGCGCACAGTTACAGCTTTCGATGTACTGCCGAAACGGGTTTCGGAAAGTCCGACCGCCATTACTTTTATTTCGCCGCTGAATGTTTCGGGAACTTTGTAAACATACTCATTTTCGTCGGCAGAGGCATCCAAAACACCGCTCCAGAAAGCAACCGGTTTGTTTTGCCGGCGGGCAAACGGATTAAGATGCCCGGCCAGCGTTTCGGCGCCGTATCCGCTATCGCCGCCCGGTGCACGCAATGTTTGTAAAAAGCGGATGTCCGGCATGATCAGGTCCATAATCTGCAAAGTGCTCACCTGCAAGGCTTTTACCGGCATAAAACGGTCCAGCGGGGACGGCAGCCGATAGCCGCCATATTGCAAAATTCCCTCATCTACCCCGTAAATAATGACCTTTGAGGCTTCAGGCGTTGTGTAGCGGACGACCAGATCTTCTCCCGGTTTGACTGTTTCCGGTGTATTCAGGTTAATTTTCAGCCGATGTTCATCCTTATTCACCGCGAAAGGAACGATTCCGTAGCTCAGCGGCGGCTGGAAAATTTCTCTGGCGTTAATATCCCGGAACAGAGCCACGTTTATATAGGCATTTCCTTCCACATTTTCAGGAAGTCTGATTTTTTCCGCAAAAGACGAAGTCTCGGCTTTAAACCACTTGTGCGCCAAAACCCTGTCCCGTTCAATGGTTATCAGTCCATAACCTTGATAAGGTGCTGAAATCTGCATTTTAATTTCATCGCCGGCTTTGTATTCTTTCCGGTCAAGTTTGATTTCAAGTCCGGCTTCTTTGTCTATTCCATATCCCATATCTGAATTTCCGGCGACCGTATAAGGAACTTTTGCCAACAGCGCCCCTTCCGCATTTTCGACGGCAAGGAAATAATCCCCGGCGGCAGACGTATCCAGTTCAACCGGAGTGCCGGCGGCGGCAATCTCCCACGGGCGGCGGAAAAGTTCCTGATTTTTCGGAACCATTTGATAACGATAGGTTCCGTTCGGCATTTCAACCAAAGTCGACACATATTTGCGGCGATAGAAGCTCAGAAACAAATCTGTTCCGGCAATTTGTTGCAGATGATTGTCTATTGCAATGAAATCAACATGATGCTGACTGTTTTTGTGTACATATTCCAGATCGGAATCCGTTTTCCAGCCGATGAGCCGGCGGTTGGGAGAGACGAGTGCCGACAACAGGGTTCCGACACCCCTGCCGCCACCTTGTTCCAGTCCTTCGACCAAGAGGCTGAGGCGGTATGTTCCCCGCTCAAAGTCGGCAAAATTTATGTTCAGCTTTCCGTTGCCGGCGGTATCGGTTTGGGTTTCAGGCAGAACATCATCATAAGTGCGTAATGGTTTGTCGGTATTTTGCAGCGGATCTCTGAAAACATATCCCTGATATTCCGGAAAAGAAAAACCGGATGGCATCAGACGATAAGAGGCTTTAAGGCGGTTTCCGGCGGCCGGATTTCCATATAAATTATACAGAGAAACGGCGGCGGTCAGTTCATCTCCGCTAAACCAGCCTTTATGTTTGAAATTATGCCATTCGGCATTAATCCGCAACGTATCCGGCGTAAATTCCCGAACCCGGAAATCGGTTGAAGCAATGAAGCGTTTGCCGTCTTTTTCTTCGGAATAAAGTGTCAGGCTATAATTTCCGGTCAGCGCCGTAGGCGACAGTTTCAACTCATATTCGGAGAGCCCTAGAGCGCCGGAAACGAATCTGCGGCTGGAAACAATGTCTCCGGACGGATTGCGCACTTCAACAACAAAGGGCAGATTTGCCGGTACGCTAAGGTCTTTCCGTCGGATCATTATCCCAAATTCAGCGGTTTCTCCCGGACGATAAATTCCGCGATCGCTGAATATGAAAGCTTTTAAAGAATCAGGCGCACTGAGCCCGTCATATTCCCCGCCGATGTCAAACCGGGAATAATCCAACCGGCGGTCGGCCCGCCAGACCGGAATGAATGAGACGTCATCGTTCAGGGAAACCTTATAGACGACCGGCTCCTTGTCATTTATAAAATCTCTCAGATCCGGAATTTCAGCCATACCGGAAGAATCTGTCTGCCGGCTTAAAACCGGGAGGCCGTTTTTGCCCAAAACTTCGACCAGCGCATTTTCAGCCGGTTCTCCTTTGCTGATATCAGACACGAAGATCCGGCGCGAACCGTCAAGATTCTCTTTAACGACAATTCCCAAATCCGTTATGACAACCAGGCGGCTGTCTTCCGGGCTGAAGTTATTTTTTCCGGATTGTCCCTGAACTTTCAGCAAAAAGACACCTTTATTGTTTTCAAAATATTTATTGAGGTCAAGCGACGCATAGTTCGGCTCGGCCGGATGAGAAACCCGGACGGGGAGTTTTTCTTCAAAAACTTCGGAAATGTTATCCTGTGTAAAGTTATAATTGCGGAAAAGAGGATGAGCAAAATCACCGGACGTCTGAGTCACCAGATGATTCAGATTTTTGCTGTTTATCCGGGCCACTTTGACATTCAGCTGATCCACGCCCCGGGAAACAAATGCCACGCTGCGGCTGCCTTTCAACGGCATCACCGCTCCGTCAAAAACAATACCGGCTTCCAGCGGATAGTTCGGAATTTCAAGGAATTCGGTATAAGCTTTGGTCAGTTCAAAACCTTCGACCGAGCGTACTCCCGGCGCCACAGAGGCGATCAGACACCCTTCCCGGCGTGTTTCATCAAATTTGAACATCAATGTTTTGGCCGCTGTGTCATCATTCCCCGGAATTTCCATCAATGGAAGAGCCTTGGTTCCAACCTGAGTCCCGGCCTGTTTTTCCTGTATTTTCTTCCGCAGTTTATAGCAAGGTTCAGGAGAATATTGCAGCGAAAGTTTTGTTTTCAATTCCGACGGACTGACCCGGGTTGAAAAGCCGACGAACAAAATCTGTTCCGGACGTCCGTCATTTTGTTCGTTATGGACGACTGATACTTTCAGACTGTTCAGCTTGAAAAAAGTTTCGACGCTCGGTACTTTTACCCGGGCGCTCAGCACTTCCGGCAGCGCTTTTTTGTTGACAGCATTGTCCAGTCCGTCGACCTGAATGGTTATAAAATCTTCATCTTTAGCGATTTGCAAAGGTCCGGTCTGCACATGCAGCGCATAGCCGTTATCATAAAGTTTACTCTCAAAATCATATTTCCGGCCGGATGTGCTGCTGATTTTTATATTCTTCGACACACTTTCCGGGTCTATGGGATAATTAAACCTGAAATCAGCCGTGGCATATTTTTTGCGGCTGTCCCGGGCATCTTCATAAAAAGACTGTTCGGCGACCCGGCCGTCAAAAGCCTGAGACATAAAAGAAAAACCGGTATCTTTCACCTCGATTTCCGGACTGAAGATATTGCTGTCCAACGACACTTTATATTCGGTTCCGGGCAGCCAGTCGGTTTCAGGCGTAAAAGTCAGGACAGAATCTCCGCTAAAGCTCCACTCTCCCTTGATTTCCGGGTGAATGCCTATGCCTTTGTCAATTCTGCGGCCGATTAAATCAGCCCGGGCAACAGGCATGTCATAGAAGACACGCACCGAATCCGGAACCGGTTTTCCATCGACGAGGCGGGTGTCTTCAGGTCCCGCGACTCTTAAGACGTAAGCGGTTTCCTCATCTTCAACGGCCCGGAGCTGCCATCCGGAAAAGAAATACCACCAGACACCCCATGAGGCAAGTCCGATGACTGCCAGTACAGCCGCTGTTATAAGTACCGCTTTACGGGAAATTTTAGATACCATGTTATCCACCTTTCGTCGAATCAGATGATTTTTAGATAAGCATATCCTATCCCCCGGATTTGGCAAGCGATTTGTGTGATTATTTTTTTCAACTTGACTTTTCGGGCAATCTGCTTTGTTATTTAGGGAAGAAGAGCAGATTGATGTGTCCCGGATTAAAACAAATGAGGAATTTGGATTATGCGTAGAATACTAAACCTTATTATTGTCATTCTTTTATTTGGCGGCGCAGGGTATCTGTTTTATCTGCAGAAATCCGGGGCGAAAGCGCCGGAACCGGCTATCAATCCTTCAGCTTCGTTCAGTATTGATCTTTTAAAACACAAAGCGGCCAAGCTGGCCGGGACGGCTTATGACGACCGGGTTCCTCCTATTCCCGACCAAATCAAGAATTTGTCCTATGACCAGCACCGGGATATCCGTTTCCGCCGGGATCAGGGGCCGTGGTATAATCAGCGCAAGCCTTTTGAAATTCAGTTTTTTCATCTTGGATCGATTTTTTTGTCTCCGGTGTTGGTTAATGAAATTGTTGACGGCAAAGTCGAGCCGCTTTCTTACAACCCGGCTTATTTTGATTTCGGCAAGAATCACATTAGTCCTGACGCTTTAAACAACCTCGGTTTTGCCGGTTTCAGAATCCATGCAAAACTTAATTCTCCCACATATTATGACGAGCTGGTCTCTTTTCTCGGTGCCAGCTATTTCAGGGCGCTGGGCAAGGGACAGAAATATGGTTTATCCGCCAGGGGACTGGCGATTGATACGGCTTTACAGTCCGGCGAAGAGTTTCCGGTCTTCAAGGAATTTTGGATTGAACGACCGGCGCGCGGAGACAAGAATATCAGGGTTTATGCTCTGCTTGACAGCAAAAGCGCCACCGGAGCTTATAAATTTGTCATTACCCCGGGAACAAATACCACGATGGATGTTGAGGCTTATTTGTATCCGCGGAAAGCGATTGCCAAGCTCGGTGTGGCACCGTTGACTTCAATGTATTTGTTTGGCGAAAATACCAAAAACCGTTTTGATGATCACCGTCCCGAAGTTCATGACAGCGACGGGCTTCTGGTTCATAACGGACGGGGAGAATGGCTCTGGCGGCCTTTAGACAATTCAAAATATCTGCGCATCAGTTCTTTTGAAGATTTTAATCCGCAGGGGTTTGGTCTGATGCAGCGTGACCAGAATCCACGTCATTATCTGGACTTTGAGGCTGAATACGAAAAACGTCCGAGTGTTTGGGTTCAGCCACAGGGTGAATGGGGGAAAGGTGTGGTTCAGCTGGTTGAAATTCCTTCCATTCAGGAAATTCATGATAATGTTGTTGCCTACTGGGTTCCGCATGAACCGATTGAACCCGGCCGGGAATATGCGTTTAAATATCGCTTGAATTGGTGCACCTCTTTGCCTGAAGAGCCCGGAATTGCCAAAGTTATTGATACATATACGGGAATCGGCGGGGTCTCGGGAATGCTTGAAACGGATAAAAGAAAATTTGTCATAAATTTTTCCCGCCTGAAACATCTTAAAAAAGATATTAAGGACGGGCTCATTATACCCGAAGTTTCAGCTTCAGAGGGAAAAATAAAAGGCATCCATCTGATGTATAATCCCTTAACCAAAGGCGCCACCATTTATACCGATTTTGCGCCAAACGGCAAGACTTCGGAGCTGAGAGCCGTTTTGAAAAAAGACGGAAAAGAAATTTCCGAAGTTTGGAGCTATCAATGGTTGCCATAAACATACAGAGCCTTGATGACATTATCTCGGCTTATCTGAAATATTTACGTTTTTCAGACAAACAGGCTCGGCGGCTTGCCGGAGACATCAAAGACAGAATCGGTGTTCAGGAAAATGTGATTGAGGCTGTTGACCGTCTGCTTCTGCCTGTAGCCAAAAATATTTTTTCAGATTTGATTCTGACGGATGCGCAGGCCATATCTCTTTATAAATTCTGTTTTTTGCAGGCCGGCGGGGCAAAAAAATGGGGGGCGGAATTTTTTAAAGAAGTTCCGTCAGTCCCCTTTCGGAAAGCCATCCGACAGGAAATTGTCATTAATGCCCCCGTTTACCGGATTTCACATATGAAGGTTCAGGAAATTGAACCGGTTATTCATGGCGGCTTTTTTCATAAGTTATGGCACCGTAAAGGGATAAAAAATGAGCGGTAATATTTCTACGGTTTTGCCCGACACACCCGGGATTTTTTCACGTCGTCTCAGCGTGTTCGGATTGATGGGGCTGAGTACGCTGCTGGCAACGCTGAAATGGATCAGTGTTCTGCCGACGGATGTTTCCGTCCTGACCAAAATTGTGCTTATTGTTTTGTTTATTTTGACGTTTGCGTGGATTTCCCTGTTCTTCTGGTCCAGCCTGTTTGGATTTTGGACATTGCTGCGCCGCAAAAAAGTCCCCGGAATTGTCTGGCCGGAAAGTCAGGAGCAAATTCACAGCAAAACGGCCGTTTTGATGCCCGTTTATAACGAATCTTCATCCGGCGTTTTGAGCAATCTGCTGGCTATTGCCAAAGATATTGAAACAACCGGGCAGGAAAGCAAATTTGATATTTTTATTTTAAGCGATACAACGAATCCACAAATCTGGATTGAAGAAGAGTATTTGTGGTTGCAGGCTAAAAAGATGATTTCACCGAAGATCAATCTTTATTACCGGCGGCGGGTTAAAAACACGGCACGCAAGAGCGGAAATATTGAAGATTTTTGCAACAAATGGGGCGCCGGATATGATTTTATGATTGTTCTGGATGCGGACAGTCTGATGAATGGCGCAACAATGGTCAAAATGGTGCAGCTGATGGAGAAAAATCCGACGGCTGGGATTATTCAGGCGCCGCCGATGATGATAAATTCCCACTCGCTTTTTTCCCGGATGCAGCAATTTGCCGGCCGGGTTTACGGGCCGATTGTCTCTTCGGGTTTGGCTTACTGGCAGGGCGGCGACAGCAATTATTGGGGGCATAATGCCATTATCCGGGTCAAGGCTTTTATTGACTGCTGTGGGCTTCCGGTCCTTCCGGGGAAAGCGCCGTTTGGCGGGCCTATTCTCAGTCATGATTTTGTCGAGGCGGCTTTAATCCGCCGGGGCGGCTGGTCTGCCTGGCTGCTCCCGGAACTGACGGGAAGCTATGAAGAATGTCCGCCGACAATGATTGATTTTGCGGCCAGAGACCGCCGCTGGTGTCAGGGAAATTTGCAGCATATCAGAGTTTTGTTGTCAAAACATTTGCACCCGATCAGCCGAATTCATTTTACCATCGGTATTATGTCTTATTTGTCATCACCGATCTGGCTGTGTTTTCTGCTGGTCGGTCTGGCAATTGCGCTGGGACGGGAATTTTTTCCGCCGGCTTATTTTTCGGAGGCGCGCAGTTTGTTTCCGACCTGGCCGGTGTTTGACAAAATCGGGACAATTGCATTGTTTATTCTCTCGATGTTTATGCTTATTTTCCCCAAGTTTCTCGGGCTGATTATTTATAAAATAAACAATCGGTCCTCCCGGGGAGCCTTAAAGAGCACCCTGACAGAGATTGTTTTGAGTGCTTTGTTTGCGCCGATTATGATGATGTTTCAGAGCAAATTCGTGGCAGAAATCATCAGCAGGCGCTCAGTCAGCTGGAACACCCAAAACCGCAGCGGAGACGGAACCTCGTGGCATGAGGCTTTCCGCCGTCATTTCTGGCACATGTTTCTGGGCATTATCACCATGATTGTGGTTGCGCGTTATGCGCCCGAGTTGTTTTGGTGGATGCTGCCGATTACATCCGGATTGATTTTATCGGTTCCGCTTTCGGTCTGGTCATCAAGAATTTCACCGGGATTATGGGCGCTGAAACATCATTTTTTTCAAATTCCGGAGGAAATCCAGCCGCCGCGGATTGCGCTTGACAGCAAGGCTTTTGAAGAAAAGCTGGAAGCCTCTCTCCCAAAGGAAAAAGGCGTATTTCTGTTGCTTCATCATCCGGAAATTTGTGCTCTGCACGGTTTTATGCTCCCGGTTAACGGCCCTGTTCCGGAGTTTTCCAAAGATGTTCAGGACGAAGCACAAATCAAGCTTGAAAATTTTATTAATCATCAGGTTCTGCCGGCTTTTTCCCGCGAAGAAGAAATTTTTCTGCTTTATCATCCGGAGATTATTGAGCAGGCGGCTATTCTTCCGCTGTTAGCTCATTGATGATCTCCGGTTGTTTTTTGAGAGCCCGGACAATCGGCCGGTCTGCCGGGGCAAAAAGGTAATTTGACATTTCGCTAATTTTGACCCATTTGATTTGTTCATGAGAATCGAGCCAGGTTATATCCGTCCGGAGGCAGGAGCAAAGGTAGGCTTTGAGCAGAATTTCTCCGTTTGGGTAAGCAAAGCGGCTTTCCATGAAAAATTTGTGGATTTTTACGGAGAGGTGCAGCTCTTCTTTTAATTCACGCAGGAGCCCTTCTTCCAAAGTCTCATTTTCTTCAAGTTTTCCGCCCGGAAACTCCCATAAATATTCCTGCGCCTTGCCGTGTTTGCGTTGGGCGATGAGGACTTTTTCCCGGCAAAAAATAATGCCGGCCAGAACGATTTTCATTTGTTTTCTCCACAAAAAAACTCCCCGGGCAGCAGCCAGAGGAGTTTGTTCCGGTTTCTACGGTTATTCCGCACTCTGACGGCTGGTCATCAAACCTTCGGAAATCTGCAGATTGGTCATAATCATGGTATCAAGCGCTTTGGCGTTGACATTATCCATATTTTTACCGACTTCCATTGTCTTTTTGGAAACGAAATCTGCCAGTTTAATCAGATTTGTTTTGGTTTCCGGCGGAAGTTTGCTTTTTTCCGAGGAGGCAAGCGTTTTGATATAGACCCATAATTTCATATTGTTGTCAAGTGCATTTACCAAGTCTGAGCTGTTGTTGTTTTCCTTGGCGGAAGACAGGTCTATCGCACATTTCAGCAAAGAAAACGCCTCTTCACGCGCCAGATTGTTTTTGACAGACTCGACCAAGCCTTCGGAAATCTGCATATTAATATTTACCAGGGTGTCAAAATCGCTCTTGCTCATGTTGACGCCTTTGCTCAGGGTCAGCCGTTCAACGTATTTTGACAGCTTGAACAGATTGCTTTTAATATCCTCAGGAAGCAAATTCTTTGCATTTTTCAGGGTGGTCTCAATTTCTACCCACAGTTTCAGATTGCTGTCCAACGCCTTGATTTTATCCACGCTGTTACCCGTAGAGGCCTGAGACAGGGAAACCGCATGGTTCAGCAGAACCGCTGCTTCTTTTTCAGCATTTTCGACAACGTCCATTTTCTTTATCATCTTCTGTGCTTCCTTTGTTGTTATATACAATTTTGGTCATTTATCAAAAACCATAGTTACATAAATAAACTTATAAATATTTAATGCAATCCATATCTTTAATTATCCCCAGAGGCGGGCACATGCAAAACGGGTATTTATGTTCCCTTAAGACAGGTTGGTTTCTGTTGGTTTTTGTATGTTTTTGTTGGTTCAAAAGCCCACCTTCCGGCAGGCTTTTGCTTTTTGTCTTTCAGTTATCTTTCCGCGGCCACTTTCTGACGAAGAGCCATACGATAAGCATCATAAGTTTCTTTTTGACGATTATAGGTTTCTTTGGCTTTAAGCTCTCTGCGTTCAAGAAACTCCCGATACTTATTGGCATAGCGCACACGGATGATGTTTTCCTGCGAGAACTGCTCCTTTTTATTCAGAGCCTCATACAAACGGTGGTAGCGGTCAAAGTCAATAACCGACTCTTTTTGTTCACCCATGCGGTGAAACTCAAAATAATGGCCGCGGCCATCATTGCCATCCGGACGATAGCGGTTGACAATCGACACAACTTCCTTGAAAATCGGCACTTTATCAATATGCTCGACCGGAATCACCATTTTTTTGCGCCAGCTTGGATAAGCTTTGCCCTCGTGCATGTGCACCAGCGAATCCCTGTTGTTCATCGGCATTTCCTGGACACCGGGAATGTTTCCCATTTCTTTGGAGCCGAAGATATCAGAGAAAGGAATCAGCATCACCGCCGAGTTGCTCTGCCCCAGATAATCCATAACGGCCTGAATATACTTATCGGGAATTTTGGCCGCATCCTGCCGCGGATAACGACAGACTTTTCCGCCGACTCTTTCCCAGCAGCCTTTTTCATCCAGCGCATAGTTTAATGCTTCACGCTGCGTGGCATATTGCTCAAATTTGTCATTGGCCTGCTGTTCGGTTATCATGCCCAGTTTGCGCTGCTGATAAATATCCTGCACGTTCCACTGGCCGACCAGCGGCAAGGTGTCATGCGTTGAGGTGGCGCAAACCGAGTTCCGCGGATATTCATTCGGGTGTTTCATGGCGTTTGAGCCATAGCCGGTTTTATAGCCCCACTCCCGTTCAAAAGGCAGCACCCGGTAGGACAAAATACCGAAGTCTTCCAGTTTGGGCCGGAAGCCATCCGGAATCAGTCCCAAGTCTTCACCGATTACCATGGTTTTGTTGCGGTGGCTTTCCAAAGCGACAATCGCCATCAGTTCATCCGTATTATAGTGGATGAACGCCCCGTCCCGCTCATGCTTGCCCAGCGGAATCATATACAGCCGCTGCAACTGGAGCACATGGTCAATCCGGGTACAACCGGCATATTTCATATTGGCTTCAAGAATCCGGCGGTAGGGTTCATAGCCGTTTTCACGCAGGCGGATGGGATTGAACCCGAGCACGCCCCAGTTTTGGCCGTTCTGACTCAACACATCAGGCGGGGCGCCCGCGGCCGCCTTCAGATACAGATCCGGATATCCCCAGGCCTCGTAGCCGTTGCAGGAACAGCCGACGGAATTGTCCGTATACAGGCCGATTTTCATTCCGGAGCTGCGGCAGGTTTCCTGAACCTGCGCCAGCTGGCGTTCGCACTGCCATTGCGAATATTTGTAAAAATTAATCAGGCTGCGGTTCTGCTGTTGAAAAGCCCGCACCGTATCTGAACGGGAATCGCGATATTCTCTCGGCCACTGGCGCCAGTTGACCGGCGCCGGATCCTGCCTTGCCATATAGCGGCATAAAGCGCGGAACGTTGCATAACGCTCCAGATCTTCCTTGCGTGCAGGATCATCGCAATAAACGCAAAACCTTTTATATTCCTCGCTCTTTTTGTTTGAGGTGAATTTATCAAAGCAACGCCATAAAATATCATCAACAAGTTCATGGGTGGTTTCATAATCTATAAATTTTTTACGGCGGTTGAGTTTGATTTTTTCCTGAAACTCCGGGCTATGGTAATAAGCCTTGATTTCAGGGCTGTTCTTAAACTCATCAATGGCCGTCACATCCAGATACATATAATTGAAAAACATCCGGCTGTCCGGTCCATAGGGGCTGGCGTTTTCGGGCTGGTCGTCCCGAATGGCATGCAGCGGGTTGACGCCCAGAATACCGGCGCCGTTTTTTCCCAAAATATGACCGAGCTGAGCCAAGTCACTGAAATTTCCGATGCCGAGGTTGTTTTCGGATACCTGTTCATACAACTGAACCGGAACACCCCAGGTTTTTTTGCCGTCATTAATCCCCAAGCCGTCATAACACCGTTCCGGCGCCGAAATCAGCCGGGAATTGTGGACAATGCGGCGGCCGTCTATCGGATTGTTGAACGCAAACTCAACGTTATGATACCCCAAATCAACATCAAACGGAAACTTAAAACGATATTTGCGATAGGTTATGCCGTTAATGTTCCGACTGACTTCCTGATTATTTTCATCCCGATAGGGCTCCAACAGGCTTCCGGCAATGCTGTCCGAATAAGTCTGTCCGGCTTCATAACGCAGGGTCCAATCCAGATTTTCAACTCCTTCCGGCAAGGTGATGACCAGCTCTTCGACCCGGTTTTTCCGCATCACCGAAACCTGATGAACAACGTTCAAATATTCCGAATCAAGCTGGGCATTATATATCTGTCCGACCAGCATCTGATTGCTAAAGACGTTGTCTTTGTCCTTAAGTTCAAAATGTTTGGGCAGCACCCCCATTGCCTGAAGCAAATATACCTGATTTTCCGTCGATGCGCCGCTTTCTATTCCAAACAGGCGCGCCAAATCACGTATTTGCTCATGTAATGTCATAAAAGATATTCCAAAAAAATTGTTGAGATGTAATGCCCTGACTATAATAATTATCCGTTTTTTAGTCAAACAAACCACACTTAGTTTTCCACAGGCTAAAAATATTGCTCTGCGTTATCGGCCAAGCTTTTCCGCAAGTTTTTGTTTTTGGATAATTTTATCAGATTTCAGAATCCGGGCTTTTCAAAAGTTCATATTTTTTCGGTGCATAATCCGGACGGTAAAAAACTTTTTTTGATTTATCTGGTGCAGTCTGTCGTTCTGCCGCTCTGGCGTCGGCGGGTCATATTGGACAAGATCATTAACGGTGATTTCAACAGAGTGGTCTCCTTTTCCCCGGAGCAGTCAACCGCTTTAATATGCAATCCGGCATGGCGGCTTAAATCCATTTTCGGGTCTTTATCCAACCAGTAGCCGCTGCCGTCAAAAAAGCTTTTGTCTGCGGCCGCCTCCTTACCGAACTTACAGCCCGAATACATAATGTAAGGTTCGCCGCTGTTCAATGCCTTTTTCCAGTCGCTTTCCCGGACCGGAGCGTCATAGACAACCGGGTCAAAGACCAGTCTTTCCGTTTTTCGGGAATTCTGATATACCGGCAGGTCAATCGCCAGAGCAACGTGGTAGCCCTGCCAATCCCTGGTTTCAAAGCCCTCAGCATTATCCGCCGGAAATTTCGCCCGGACATGGTCGGCGTCATAAGATTTCAGGCACCAGATTTTCAAGGGCAACATTCCCTCTTCTTTGGCTTTTTCAGCCAACAAGTGGGCAAAGGCAAAGCAGCATTCATTCCGCCGGGCATATTCCCGCCGGGGAAAAAGCTCCGCTTTCCATTTTTGGAACAATTTATTATAGTGTTCGATTTTCTGCCAATCCAGTTCCATTTCTTTCTCCATCTTTTTTATACTATATCATATTCTTTTCAAATAATCAAGGCGGAGAGCCTCCGCGGGCGAAAGTTAGCGGCGGAGAGATAGGGGCTTGAAGCGCACTGCGTGCGCCTTGTGCCGGCACCGAGGCAGGTCGACAAGCTGGCGCAGCTTGACCCGATCAGCGACCTGAGGCAGGTCGATCCCATCGGTTAGCCGTTGGTTGATCGGGGCAAAGAAGGCGCGATGCTCAAATTGTGCTTGAGGAAAGGTGAAGGCTCGGTGTGTGCCGAGCCTTGTTTTGTTACCATGAGGTGAGCACCGGGCGAACATAGGGGTTGTTGCCGTCGGTGCCCCAATAGTCACCCGCATAGCCATCAGACATATCCACAACGTAGTAG
>CALXTH010000085.1 GCA_944391365.1 uncultured Alphaproteobacteria bacterium
GTGCAGCTGTAGCCCTCCTGTTCACAACGGTTTTCATTGTCCAAGCTCCAATCATCCCCGCCGCCGGGAGGCGTTCCACCGGAGCTTTCCGTTCCCGCACCGCCGTAGATGTTTCCCGAACATTCTCCCGTATCCGAAATAAAGCACACGCTCGCCAAACGGGCGCCGTTTGATCCGGTCACGACCTGAGGAGGCAGGTCGATCCCATCGGTTTGCTGTTGGTTGATTGGGGCAAAGAAAACGCGATGCTTAGATTGTGCCCCTGTCGAGACGTGTGGAGCAGGCAGGGCCGCAGCAAGGTGTGTGTGATGAAATGAGGAACGGCCAAGGTGTGAAGACGCCGCTCCCCTGCAGATAGATGTAGACTCTGCCGCCCTGCCCGTCGTATAACCTCCGGGATAAAATGACTGATACAATGATGCAAACGAGCCATCCGCGCCCATTAAGGTCAAACATGTCGCGGACAGCAGACATACTGTTCTTATATTCTTCATAATACCACCTCAATTATACTTATCTCCACGACTCCTATTATACCAAAAAATAAAATTGTTGTAAATAATAAATTTTTCCAAGAGACGGGAATATGGAAAAAATCAAATGAAATATTAGAAATTTTACATAAAAGAAAAGCCTCCGGGCAGAGGCTTGAAAAAAAATTACTGACGGGTATCGAAAACTGAAAATGTATGTTTGAGGTCGGTCAGAAGTTGGTTGTCGATAAAAAATTTGTCGGTGTCAGCATCGGTTGTGGTTTTGTCTTCGGGAATCGGGCGGTATTTTTGCAGATAATATTCCCTAACGCCCAAGGCAGAAAGTTCCCGGGCGATGCTTCTTATATCATCAACAGACAGAAGGCGCGGGTCACAGGTGGTGCGGCATTCAAAATTTTTGCCGGAGCTGACTAAAATTTTCAGGCTTTCCATGACATTCTCAAAATGTTTTTGTCCGACTGCAGCGTTATAACGCTCCGCTGACAGCGGGGTTTTGATATCGAATCCGACCCAGTCAACCAACGGCAAAACCTTTTTAAACAAATCAGGACGGAAGCCGCCGGTGTGCAGACCGATTTTATACCCCATTGCTCTGACCTCGTTTACAGCATCAATCAGTGCCTCCTGTACCAGCGGTTCGCCGCCGCTGAAAACAACCGCGTCCAACTTGCCCCGGCGTTCTTCCAGAAAAATTTTGAATTTTTCCCAGTCAAAGTTTGTTTCCTGACCAATTTTCTGCAAATCTCTGTTATGACAAAACGGACAACGCCACGGGCAACCCTGCATGAAGACAACGGCGGCCAGCTGTCCCGGATAATCAACCATGCTGAACGTCTCGACTCCGCCAATCAGTATTTTTTTAGACATCCACTTCCTCCGAAAATGATGCCGGATTGCATAACCTACACAATCCGGCAGCGTTGGTTTACCCTGTTAAATATTATTCGGCAGCGATGTCATATTTTTCAAGGTTAATAACCGCTTTGCTCTCGCAGAAGCACTGACGAGCATAAAATTCTGATTTTTTACCAACATTGAATTCAGAAACCGGGCGGAAGTACCCCATTACTCTGGTCCAGACTTCGCAGGGCTGTCTTTCTTCGTCACTCAATCTGATATCGTCAAAATTAATGGTTGTCATTTTTTCTTCTCCAATAAATTATAAAATTAACCTTAAATTTAAGCAACTTCTTTTCTGGAAGATGCCAGACGCTTGGCTGCCAATTTTTCTTCATCGCAAATTGGGCAGTACTTGTGTTCGCCCGAGATATATCCATGCTTGGGACAAATGGAAAAAGTCGGGGTAATGGTGATGTAGGGCAAGCGGTAGTTGGTTAAGACCCGTCTGACCAGATCACGGCAGACTTTGGCTGATGAAATCCGCTGGCCCATATAGAGGTGCAGTACTGTACCTCCGGTGTATTTGGTTTGTAATGTTGACTGCAAGTCCAGAGCTTCAAACGGGTCATCCGTATAACCCACCGGAAGCTGAGAGGAGTTCGTATAATATGGATTTTCTTTGGTGCCGGCCTGAATGATGTCTTTGAAACGCTTTTTATCTTCGCGGGCAAAGCGGGTTGTAGCGCTTTCAGCCGGAGTGGCTTCAAGGTTATACATGTGGCCGGTTTCCTCCTGAATTTTGACCATTTTATCACGGATATAATCCAAGAATTTGACGGCGAAGTCCTGCCCCCACTGGTCGGCAATGTTGTGCTCGTCATTCGTAAAGTTGCGAATCATCTCGTTGATGCCGTTGACACCGATGGTTGAGAAATGATTGCGCAGTGTCCCGAGATAACGCTTGGTGAACGGGAACAAGCCGCCGTCAATCAGACGCTGAATAACTTTGCGCTTGATTTCCAGAGAGGTGCGGGCAATGTCCATCAGCTCATCAACACGGGCAAACAGACCGGCCTCATTGCCTTTGTACACATAGCCAAGGCGAGCGCAATTGAAGGTCACGACACCGATGGAGCCGGTTTGTTCCGCTGAGCCGAACAGACCATTGCCCCGGGCCAGAAGTTCACGCAGGTCAAGCTGCAGACGGCAGCACATGGAACGAATCTGGCCGGGTTTCAGAACCGAGTTAATAAAATTCTGGAAATACGGCAGGCCGTATTTTGCGGTCATTTCAAACAAGAGCTCGGTGTTTTCATCTTCCCAGGGGAAATCCGGCGTCATATTATAGGTGGGAATCGGGAAAGTGAACGGACGGCCTTTGATGTCGCCTTTCATCATTACCGTGATGTAGGCTTTGTTAATCATGTGCATTTCTTCTTTGAGGTCGCCGTAAGTGAAAGGCTGTTCCTCACCGGCAATCAGCGGATGTTTGTCGCGCAGATCTTCAGGGCAGACCCAGTCGAAAGTAAAGTTGGTGAACGGAGTCTGTGAGCCCCAGCGGGACGGAATGTTCAGATTATAAATCAGTTCCTGAATGCACTGTTCGACTTCCTTATAAGTCATATTGTCTTTGCGGATATAAGGTGCCAGATAGGTGTCAACAGAAGAAAATGCCTGAGCTCCCGCCCATTCGTTTTGCAGCGTTCCCATAAAGTTGACCATCTGACCGACGGCAGAAGACAAGTGTTTGGGCGCACCGGCTTCAGTTTTTCCGGGGACTCCGTTGAAGCCTTCATGCAACAGATTTTTCAATGACCAACCGGCGCAATAAGCGGCCAGCATATCCAAATCATGAATATGAATGTCGCCATTGCGGTGCGCTTCACCAACATTGGCCGGATAGACATGGCTCAGCCAGTAATTGGCCGTGACCTTTCCGGAAACATTCAAAATCAAACCACCGTTGGAATAGCCCTGATTGGCATTGGCATTCACACGCCAGTCCAGTTTTTCAAGATATTCATTAATTGAACTTTCAACATCGACGACAACCTTTTTGTCGTTGCGGGTCCGCTGACGCTGGTCACGATACAAAATATAGGCTTTGGCAGTGGCAAAATAGTTGGCTGAAATCAAAACCTGCTCAACAATATCCTGAATATTTTCAATTGACGGCAGGCTGTCTGAAAACTTGTGCTCAACAACTTTCAAAACCTGTGCGGTCAGGAGCCAGGCCTCCTGTTCGCCGAACTCATTGGTGGAGTTTCCGGCTTTGAGAATCGCATTGTAAATCTTGTTGCTGTCAAACGGCGCCAAAGTGCCGTCTCTCTTGGTTACGGTTTCGACTTTTGTCTCCTTCTTTATCGGTGATACAGAGTAGTTGCTTTCAGACATCTCAAACAAACTTTCCTTAAATCTTTGTAGTTTCAATTAATTTGGTTATCTTTATCAAAACTGATAATATCTATACCATATATAGTATTAAACAAAAGTAAACATTCTATATATTGTATGCACAGTTTTTTTCCTTTTTGAAAAAGCGGCTTGAAAACCTGCTTTTATAAAAGCCGAAAATATCATTAAGAACAACTGTTGAATCAATAATTTTAAACTTGACTCCCGTATCCCTTTATAAAACTTGAAAAAAATATTTTTTTGCTGGTGGATAAGATTTTCAAGGATTTTTCCGACGGATTTTTTTATTATTTTATTATTCAGAATCAACATGATAGCTTTATACTATTATCCCCATCTTTTTCCACAGGCTTTCACTTTTCCGGATTTTTTTCAATTCTGGGTTTCTTCCGGCGAAATTGTCAATGGACTCGGGGCTGTATCCGATATTCTACACCATCACCACACTTTTGTTCCGGAGATGAAACAAGCCTCCCGAGCAGGAGGCTTGTATTATTCTCAGAAAGATTTGAGTTCGACGCGGCTTTCTTCCAGATAGGCGTCCGAACAGTCAGCGCCAGAGCAGGGTTTGAAAACCTCTGCCCGACCGTTTTTGCCGGCACCGCGGACTTCCATTGACGGCGCGTAGTACTCGTTCAGTTTAATCCGGAAGGTAATGTAACCAACTTTGCCGGTTTCATCAACCACATAGATTTTGACCCGGTGTTCACCGATGTCTGACGGCATGCCGACGCCGCTCAAAGTGTAGGTGTCTTCATCATAATTCATCCATTTCGGCAACGGACTATCATCAATCAGGCCGGCCTTGGTGGTGATCCGCCCTTTGAGATTCAGTCGGTCAAACACGGACTGAGGCAAAGTAACGGAGAATCGTTCGCCGACGCGGATTTCTATATCAGGCACAATATCCGGCGAAGTCATATTGACCGGCGGACGTTTTGCGGGAACCGCCAGCAAATAAGGCCGGTCTTGCGGCATAAATTCGCCTTTGCGCCATTTGGTCAGAGTCTCCCGCAGTGACAAAGCAATCGCCGAGACTTTTTCATTCAGCATATAATATGGCAATGCGTCGAGGCCGATGCTGGCATACAAATTGCCCAGAGCGTCCTGAACATCGGCATACGCCAAAAACGCCTTTGCCTCATCATTAATGGCGCGGGCGGCTTCAAGTTTGCTTTTTTCGGCATAACTGCCGTTCTGAATGGTTATATCTTCAGCAATGTTTTCCGAGGTATTGGCGATTTCCATACTGATATCATAGTCCTCAACCGCAGACATATACTGCGCCCAGGCGACATACAGCTGGCTCAAAACGATTGAAGTTGCCCGCTGACGGCGCAGGGTATTCAAATCCTTATAATTCGGCTTCTTCAAATCCTCAAAGATGCTGATGGTCACTTCTTTGGCTTTACGCGACCAGAGGTCATTATAATAATGCGGATTTTTCCGGTAGTTTGTCATTCCGGGGTCACGCAGATCTTTGACCTGAACTTTGAGGTCATTCAGATTCAGGCCGATATCATAGACTTTTAATTCCGGACGATTACTCAGCGCCAACCATTCCAAATCAGCAAGATTGTTTTTCATTGACGGAATTGAGAAGTTTCCATATTCCGATCCGACCAGGTGATATTCCGTTGAGGGATGGAACCCCATAAACGCAGCCAGTTTGACGCCGGAATCTTCCATTTCGCGCTTCAACTCAGCTGCTTTTTTGACCGCATCCATATACTGACGCTTGGTCATCAGCTCCTCTGTTGACAAAGATTTTCCCTGTGCGGCATATTCTTTGGCGCGTGAGTTGATTTCATCAACCTCGAGGGTCAGGGTTTCCGTCATCTCGTCAATAATCGGAATCAGACGCTGAGCTGCCAGAGTTCGCCAATAAAGACTCCGGGTTTCCTGCAAAATATTGTGAATAACCTTGCGGCTTTCCTCAAAAGCAACATTCGCCTGAAACAGTTTGTCACCGTTTTGCATATATACAGAAGAGATGTCCAGCACATTCCACGCAACTTTCAAATCAGGGTTCAGAGAATCGGAATTGTTGGTGTTGATGTAGCCGGCCCGGCTCAGAATATCAGGAAACTTGCTGTAAGGCGTGCTGCCGACATCAAACATAATCTGCTGATAAGATGACAGGCGGCGGGAATAGTTGTATTTGACCGCCAAAGCCATAGCCATATACATATCAATCGGCTTTTCAATTTTGGTCGGGGTCGAATCGTACATGTTGTGTAAGTCAACATCCACGCGGATGGCACTGTCCCAATCCTGATAATAGGCCACGGAACCAGGTTTGTTTTTATTATTTTTAATCACCTTTTTCGGCTTCGTCCGGGTATTGACTTTGGCCGTATTGACGTCCTTCAGCTGTTCGGTGACGGCTTCAAGTTCCGGCTGGGGCTCAGGCAGCTGCTCGTGATAGGTGCAGGACACAGCAAGCCCGAAAGCCGCAAGCACGGATAAAAGTTTTTTATTCATATTCTAAACCCTTTATACACTTTTATATTTTATATTTATATCA
>CALXTH010000086.1 GCA_944391365.1 uncultured Alphaproteobacteria bacterium
CTCACAATATAAAAATAAAGAAAAGGCCATGAACCACCTGCGGGCCAAACTTTATGACGCGCAGAAGTCAGCCATCGACGCCGAATATTCCGAGCGCCGCAAATTACAGGTAGGCTCCGGAGACCGCAGCGAACGGATTCGCACATATAATTATCCGCAGGGACGCGTGACCGACCATCGTATCAACCTGACGCTTTATAAACTTGATGAGGTCGTCTCGGGTGATGCACTGGATGAAATCATTGATGCCCTGATAACGGAAGATCAGGCAAGGCGCCTCGCCGAACTTGATTAACTTTTTTCGACAGCCCGAATTCCCCGGTTTTTTGATCTGTTACCCAAAAGTTGAACAGTACAAAAATCCCGGGGAATTTTTTTTTACCTGTTCAGCACTGCCTTTCCTCCCTCTCACCCCTCGCCGCTTCACCCTATTGTAAAAAAGTGACCAGTTAAATAAGATTTTATTCCTGTTTGTAATAAAATAAAAGATATTTTAAATTTTTTATAACAAGAATGTTGACTTACGAAAAAAATATAATACAAAAGAAGAGAATTAAATTAACAAAAAGAATGAAAGTGAAAAATTTAATTCAAAAACAAGATAAAAAATCTTTTGTTTAATGCTTTTATTTATAAATATAGAGGAGTTAAAAATGGGAAGAATAACACTTGATGACTATTATAAATTAACAAATGATAACCGGGTCGAACTTTATCCGGAAATGTCCACGCGGGATAATCTGGAAAATCGTTTGCGTGATATCAGAGAGGTTGAACGATTAAACAATATGCTCAATCCTGTTTCTCGGCCGGATTACGGACATTTGAGCCTGAGAGATAATCTTCAGGCGCATGCCGATGATTTGAGACGAAAACAACAACAGGAAAATAATATTTCCGGTCAGGCTTATGCACAAAACAACAATAGCACGCCACCTCAATTTCCGGCCGCGACATCTTGGGGAGAAAGCATGCCGGATAATCAGTCTCCGATGTGGAACAATAATCCGGCGTTGACCGGAAACCGGCAAACATCATGGAACAACAACCGGATGATGACCGACAACCAACAGCCGGCATTCATGCCGCAAACCGGAACCACGCCCGGCTTCAATGTCCGAAAAAAAATTGAAACAACACCAATTCAACCTTTCCCTTCTCATAAAATAGTAGAAGAAAATGAAATTGATTACTCCAAATATGGGGAAGGTATATCAAAAGATATGGTCGATAATATGTTAGCAGATACCCGTTTTCAAAATATTATAAACAAAACTGAAAAAAATGAAGGCGGATATGCCTCTGTAAACGACGATTTAGGGGGTGAAACAAATATGGGGATAAGCTCAAAATGGTATCCTAATGAAGACATCAAAAATATGACTAAAGAACGAGCCAGAGCAATTCTATATAGAGATTTTTGGACAAAAAATAATATCAATGAATTACCTGATGGGTTAGCCGATGTTGTATTCGATAGGGCTGTAAATCAAGGAGCCGTAACTTCTATTCGACATCTACATAAAGCATTAGGAATTAAACCAGGGGAAATTATAGGTAATCAAACTTTGAATAAATTAAATGAAGTTGATAATATAAATGATATTAGACAGGATTTTTTAAACGAAGTTAATAATTATTATCGTGAAATTGCAAAGAAAAACCCAAAACAAAAAAAATTTCTAAAAGGATGGCTAAATAGAGGGAATTAAATCTTCAAACGCTGCTTAGTGTAAATTAACATCCTGAGCGTCGTATCTTGAATAATTTTTGCGGCACTTGCCGAGCCAAGCTCTTCAGCCAAAGTGCCGCAAGTTTTATTTGTACAGTTGTCAGCATCGGAACAAGAATAAAAACAAGCCCCGTTATAACGATATAAATCAATATTAAATGAAATGACTAAATCAAAGTATTGTTCAAAGGAATTTTTTAATTGAGTTGCTTTTTGAGGATAAAATTTGTCAAAAATTTCAAAAGCAATTTCTTTGTAGCAGGCGGCCAATTCATAATTAAGACGGGTATTTAAAGCTGAAAGAGCTGTCCCTGCATCCATTTCTTCAGCCAAATCCCGTTGTTTCTGCTGTTTCTGAACACATTCATCAGCAGTTACGCCAAGGCGGTTGATTTCTTCAAGTGCTTCTGAAGTGGTCATTTCTAAATGTTTGTCCTCACTCAGATGTTGATCCGAACCATCCGCGGCCATACTACACCAGGATATTGACCAAACCACTCCCAAAACAATGAAAAAAAGTAAACGCATTAATCCTCCGCCAAACAATATTCAATAAAATTTATGACATCCCGCCTTGATAATGTCAATAAACAATAACGACATAAAGGTATATCTTTATTTTTGTATTGAGTCTGATACAGAAAACGTATATAGTCTTCCTGTCAAAACGGTTTAACCCTTATTGGAAAGGTTGCCATGCCAGCGCCACAATTTGTACATTTGCGAGTTCATACGGCTTATTCATTGTCTGAAGGGGCAATGCAGGTCCCAAAGCTGATTCATAAATTGCACGATGCCGGCATTGGCGCCGTAGCCCTGACGGATACGGCCAATATGTTTGGCGGTAAAGCAATTTCAAAATATGGCAAAGACGAAGGGATAAAACCGATTCTCGGCTGTCAGTTCTATTTTCGCAATCCTGATGCCGATGACATGCTCAAATGTAAAGGCCGGACAGTCGAACCGGATAAAATAGTCTTGTTGTGCATGAATGCCGAAGGCTATAACAATATCATGAAACTGATGAAACGTTCCTATCTGGACAATATGCCGCCGGCTGAAAAACCTCAGCTCAAACTCTCCGATTTGGAAGAACTCAATGAAGGACTGATTGCCCTGACCGGCGGGGTCGAGGGACAAATATGCCGCCTCTTGCTCGAAAACCGCAAATCCGAAGCCGAAGCGCTGACAGTTAAGTTAAAAGAGATTTTCGGCAATCGCCTGTATATGGAAATTATGCGTATCGGGCTTGAAAGTGAGCGCAAAACTGAGGATGATTTTATTAATCTGGCTTATAAATATGACATCCCTTTGGTGGCTACCAATGAAGCCTTTTTCTTCGACGCTGAAATGTACGAGGCGCATGACGCGCTGATTTGCATTGCCGAAGGCGAATATGTCGCCAATGAAAACCGCAAAAAATTTTCGCCCAATAACCGGCTCAAAAGCCCCGAAGAAATGATAGAGCTGTTCAAAGATTTGCCGGAAGCAATCGAAAATACGGTCAAAATTGCCATGCGCTGCAACTTTCTTTCATCCAAAGTGCAGCCGCTGTTGCCGATTTTTGAATGCCCTGACGGGATGAGCCAGGATGAGTTTATTGACCAGCAGGCTCGCCTCGGTCTGGCCGAACACATGAAAGATTTTGTTTATGTTGAGGGCATGACCGCCGAGCAAAAACGCGAAATTGATGAAAAATATTACGGACGCCTGGAATACGAATTAAGCGTCATCAAAAAAATGGGCTTCCCCGGCTACTTTCTGATCGTTTCGGATTTTATCCAGTGGTCAAAGACACATGGTGTTCCGGTCGGACCGGGACGTGGCTCGGGTGCGGGCTCCATTGTCGCCTGGTCGCTGAAAGTAACCGAACTTGACCCGTTAAAGCTTGACCTCCTGTTTGAGCGTTTTCTGAACCCCGAACGTGTCAACATGCCGGACTTCGATGTCGACTTCTGTCAGGAAAACCGCTATAAAACGATTGAATATGTCCAAAACAAATATGGCTTCGACCATGTGGCACAGATTATCACTTATGGCAAGCTGCAAAGCAAAAACGTCATACGGGATGTTGCCCGTGTGTTGCAAATGCCTTATGCTCAGGCCGACCGCATTTCCAAAATGATTCCGCCCGGCGTACAGGGCAAAAACCCGACATTGCAGGAGTCTCTTGACCAGGTGCCCGAGCTTGAGGAAATGCGGCAGAATGATCCGCAAATCAACAAACTCTTTGATATCGGCATGAAACTTGAGGGGTTGTATCGTCAGTCCGGGGTTCACGCCGCCGGCGTGGTGATTGGTGACCGCCCGCTTGAGCAGCTGGTGCCGTTGTACAAAGATCCTCGCGCGGATATGCCGGTCACACAGTATGATATGAAATATGTTGAGGAAACCGGCCTGATCAAGTTTGACTTCCTCGGGTTGAAAACACTCACCGTTATCAAACGTGCCGTCGACTGGATAAAAAAGACCCGCGGTGAAGATCTGGTGATTGAGATGATTCCGCTTGACGACAAAGAAACATACGCACTGCTCCAGCGGGGAGATACTGTTGCCGTTTTTCAGTTTGAATCTGATGGCATGAAAGACGTTCACCGCCAGATTAAACCTGACCGCTTTGAAGATCTGGTGGCGATTGTGTCGTTATACCGCCCGGGGCCGATGGATAATATTCCAACCTATATCAAGCGCAAGCATGGGGAAGAGGAAATCACCTATCTTCACCCAAAACTGGAGCCGATTATCGGTGAAACCTACGGCATTATGGTCTATCAGGAACAGGTGATGAAAATTGCTCAGGTTTTGGGTGGCTATACCATGGGCGGCGCAGACAAACTGCGTAAGGTGATGGGTAAAAAAATGCGCGATGAAATTCCGGTTCAGCGCAAAATGTTTACCGAAGGCGCCATCAAAAACGGCATTGAAGAAGCCACCGCAACGGCAATTTTTGACCAGATGGAAAAATTTGCGTCTTATGGGTTCAACAAATCACACGCCGCCGCCTATTCGCTGATTTCTTACCGCACGGCATATCTCAAGGCTCATTACCCGATTGAATTCATGTGCGCGGTCATGTCGCTTGATATCACCAATACCGACAAGCTCCAGTTCTTTAAAGAAGAAGTCAAAAAAATGGGGCGCAAGGTACTTAAGCCGGACATCAACAAATCCGGTTCCGATTTTGTGGTTGAAGACAATAACATCCGTTATGCGCTGGGAGCCATCAAAGGGGTCGGCGAGGCGAATATGCGCTCAATTGTTGCCGAGCGGGAAGCCCACGGCCCCTATAAAGATATATCAGATTTCATTCACCGGACAGATGCCAAACAAATCAACCGCCGCCAGCTTGAACAGCTGATTAAGGCCGGTGCTTTTGACTGTCTGGAACCAAACCGCGGCCTGCTTTTTGCCAATATTGAAAAAATCATGCGCCATATCTATACCTCAACCGAAATGAAAACAAGCGAGCAGGCTTCTCTCTTCGGCAATGAGGAGCTGCATTCCAAAGTCAAACTGGATGACAAACCCGATTGGCCGGAACTCGAAAAACTGCGCTTGGAGGCAGAAGCCATCGGTTTTTATCTTTCGGCGCATCCGCTTGACAGTTATGGCAAAGGCATGGAAAAGCTCGGCATTAAAAGCTGTGTCGAAGTCTTTCACAATATCAAAGTCGGCGATACTATTCGCGCCAAACTGGCCGGTTGTGTCACCAGTTTTCAGAAACGGGTCAGCAAAACCGGAAACAAATATGCTTTTCTGGGGTTATCTGATGCATCCGGCAGCTTTGAAGGACTGTTGTTCTCCGAAGCAATGGCAAAATATGAAGATGTCATCAATTCCGGTCTGCCGCTGTTTGTCAGTGTGACGATTGACAAGCAGAGCGAGGAGGGCAATCCCCGGGTGATGTTCAATATGATTGAAACGCTGGACAAAGCCGTATCTGAAGTTTCCAACGGCCTGGTCATCAACATCAACAACGCCGAAGCCGTCAAAGACCTGAAGAATATTTTAAATCATGACCGTAACGGCAAAAATAAAATTTATATTGTTCCGGACAATCGTGAATGGGATGTTCGTATTGAACTTCCCGGCGGCTTTGCCTTTGCGGAAAGCGATTTTCTGAGCAAAATCCGTGCCCTTCCGGGAATTACTTCTGTAAAGGAGATTTAAAAATGACATTTGCCGGTTTTTATGATCGATATATTTTGGGGGTCGGCGAAAAAGGCGAACCTGAACCACCGGTACGCATGCCGTTTGCCGGGGTGTTTTTCCGACCGTGGCTGATGCTGTTTGAAAACTTCGGAAGCTTTCTTAAAACGGCGGCTGTCTTTGCCGTGTTGGCGGGACTGCTGTCTTGGGGAAGCGGCTATGCCTATGTCTGTAGCTATGTCTCCGTTGAAAAAATAAATTTTTATTGTCGTGAAGGCGGCAGCCTCTATCTGGCATATTTTTTTGTCAGGCTGCTGTTGCTGGTTTACTTTGGCATGTTGTTTTGCAACCGGCTGAAAAAAACGCCTCTGCCGCTTGCCACCATCCTGAAATCCTGGCGGCAGGCTCTGAAGAATACGCTTCTGCTGTTGCTCTTTATGTTTACGGCTTTGGTTCCGATTCTTTCTTTTATGATTCTGCTGGCGCGCGTGCCCAATCCTGATTGGCGGGTTGAAACAGCTTTCTTTGCGGTCGTTTCTGTTGGCTTTTTCGTACCTTTTTTCAGCATACGCTTCTTATCTGTGTTAGGGCGGGGCTTTTTTGACGGTTTAGCGCTCCCCGTCTGGAAAATCTGGCAACGCAGCCGCGGAAACCTGTTGAAAATACTGTTCTCTTTAACGTTCATCCTGATGATGAGCATGTTTGTTTTTAACAACATTCGCGGAGGAATGTTGCTCCTGCCGCCGGAAACTGTTGCCTCTTGGGGTGTTGTCATTGACCTTTTTTATAATTTTTTTGTGGCGGCGTTTTTCACGCTGTTCCTCAATCATTGCCTTGTGCAATATGATTATTTATACAATGGAGAAACAAATGAACAATAATCAGATAATCAAATTCCCTTTGGGAGAAGTGTTAAAACGCAGTTTTTATTTGGTCTTCGTCCGGGGTAAAGATTTCTTCAAAGCGGCATCTTTCTGGTATTGGCTTGTCCTGGTTGAAGTCTTACTCGGCTACCCGACACTGGCAGAGGGCCTGGACATCCGGGCGAATATGATAAAAGTTGCCTCGGCTTTATTGGTATCCATTGCCGGAGCGGGGATTGGTACGGAAGTTTGCCGTGGAATCATCGCCAAAGACAACGAGTTTGGTCTTTTCAAACCGGCCTTTAACGAACGCAGTCTCCGTTATTGGGGATATAATCTGCTGATTGGACTTATGTTTGTCTTAAGTTTATTTGTCTGCCTGAGTATCCTGTTGCCCGGAGGCCGATATCTGCCGACAGCCGTGCTGACAATTTTGGTGCTGCTGTTCAGCTTTGGTATAGGGGCGGTCTGCTTCCGTTTCTATCTGGTTTTGCCGGCGCAGGCCATAAATGACAAAACAATGACGTTGAAACATTCCTGGCTGCTGACAAAAGGCAATACCTTAAAACTTTTGGCCGGTATTATCACCATCTCGATTCCGGGAGTTGTTCTGAGTGTCTTGCTGGGTAATTTCAGCCGGATGATACCGGGGTTTGACGAGAGCAATTTATGGCGAATTGTCTTCACGCTCCTGGCCTTGTCGGTGTCTTTTCTTGACGCGGTTTTGAAAGCGTCGTTTCTCAGTCACGTATACCAGTACCTGACTTTTTATGAAACGTCGGAACCCCGGCCGGAAGCCTGAAACAACAAAGCCTCATCAGATTAAAGATGAGGCTTTTCTTTAATTTTTTTGCTTGACTGAAAATTTCTTTATCTTGAAAATCCAAAATTCGTGACTACATGAAAAATAGCTTGCGAAAGCTCTTCCGTTGTGGTATTCTGATTATGTAGTCTGGAAAACCGACTATGGTGTCTACAAACACCTCGTGTGAATCCATCTTATGGATGGAGTGGGTGAGATAAGCACTCGCAGAGAGCCTCTGATATTGATGTTTACATTAATGTTACGCTTCTGTTAGCTGGTTAAGTTCAGTGGGTAGTCGAATAAGCCTGACCGTTGCACGACGGTTTGTAGCTCCGTCCTCCTTGGTTTTTCATAACTGAGGAGGATTGTTTTTTAACTTAAAAACAATGGAGCTTTGGTTATGAAAATCAAATTTTTACTCTTGGGGACAAGTCTGTCCTTAATTCCAACTTTATCTTTGGCTCAATGTGTAGAAACAACAAATTGTGAAACTTTGGGTTATACTGAAACCTCCTGCAATGGCGGAAAAGGCGTCAAATGCCCGTTCGGGAACAAGTGGGCCTGTTTGGGCGCAAATGAAGAAGAGTGCAAGCAAAAATTCTGTGATGAATATGGTTTTACTTTGACTTGCACGGGCACCGGCTATGCCGGTGGTTCAGGACAAGCCTGCGGTGGCAAATATGCTCAATGCACGTATGCCAGCGGCTATAAGTGGAAAGACGGAGCTTGTCAGCAGAAAGCACCGGATTATTCAGAATGTAAAATCGGGACATTGTTTTATTCTGATGGAACCTGTTCAAGTGATAAACTCAGCGGTAAAGAGCCGCTCGGTGTGGTGGTTTATGAAAAGACAGCCAGTGAAAGCGGCTGGGTGATGACGGTGAACCCGGTTGCAAAGGGTATTGCTTGGGGCGTTTTGGGTACAACAACCGGTGTGACTGACAAGGCGGCCAGTGCCAGTTGTCCCAATACAGCAAAGCTGGTTGCTTTGGGTAACCGCTATGAAGCAGCTATGACTGCAAATAATTATAGCGCTGGTGGCAAAAAGTGGTGCCTACCCTCTTATAATGTTTTGAACAATATCAATAATCAGACAAATTTCACTAAGGTCAACGCAGGCATCTTAACCGCCGAAGGAACAAGATTGGGAAATACTTCCGATGGTTACGAATACATTTGGTTATCATCTGAAACATCTAACGACCGTGCATCTGTATTTCACGCTTACTCAGGTAATGGTTTCGGTATGAATGGACTCAATAAGGACGCCAGCATTGGCGGTGTGTTCATTCGCCCGGTGTTCGCTTTTTAAGCTTTTTTCCAAAAGGATTAAAGACGCGGCAAACCAAGTCTTTAATCCTTTTTTTATCCGATAAGTTTACCTGAAATTCTGCTGGGTAACACGTTTAATTGTTTGCAGATAATTATCAATCCGCTTGGTCGAGCCGTGATAAGCCAGAGAAAAACTGGTCACCAGAAAACCGAACGGATTGGCAATGGCGTCTTCTCTGTTGCGGAACGGAATTGTCGTAAAACCGATTCGCAGTGTTGCCCGCCAGATATTCACAATCGGATAATCATTTTCCGGGAGATAATCCAGCGTTCGGAACTGCACCAGCCACAATCCCTGAGCCAGCGGGCGCGTCCAGTCGATTTCCACATCGCGGCGCAGCCCTTTTTCGCGGAATTGCATCATATTATATTCCACGTCGTTTTTTGAAAAATCGCTGTAAACATTCGGCGATGAATACCAATAAACCGTTGATCCCTTTCCCCAGCGGGACAACAACTCATCATAATCCGGCGAAATCAGATAGCGCAACATGATATAATCATTAATATGTTGCTCGGCAATAAGGTCTCCGACCGGCATATTGATCTCCGCCGGCTGCACCTGTTC
>CALXTH010000087.1 GCA_944391365.1 uncultured Alphaproteobacteria bacterium
TATCTTTAAAGTTGCTGCTGTTCTTAAACCCCTCAACCCAGCGTTTCACTTCCGAGGACAACCGCCGGTACCCGTCATCATTATATGTCGACAGTCCGAAAGCATCTGACGATGTAATTGCCCCCAGGGAATAGAAATTGTGTTCAATATCTCCGGATTGGCATTATTGGTCGCCAGCACCAGTTCGGTAGACCCGCCGCCCAAATCGCAGACAACGACATAAGGTGTTTTTTCCCTGACATGAGAAATTGCCCCGCGCAAATTAAGACGCGCCTCCTCATAAGGTGAGACAACCTCAATGGATATCCCCGTTTTTTCATAAACCTTGCGAATAAAATCACCGGCATTTTTGGCACTGCGACAAGCCTCCGTCGCAATGGCCCGCAGCCCGGCCACCTGATACTTTGACAAAATCTGACTGTACTGGCAAAAACATTCAAGTCCTCTAGCAAAAGCCTCGTCAGTCAACATCATCTTAGCCTGCAACCCTTCACCCAGACGCGTCGGCACCGAGTCCTGATAGACCTTGCGCCCTTTTGCATCCACACTTTTCAATCGGCAGTAATTTGTCCCCAGATCAATCGCCGCAAAACACTTTTCTTCCATATCATCAACCCTTATTTTTAACCCCTGTATTTTTCTGAACAGCTTTGCCCGCGGCCTCCCGGTACCCGTTCCGAAAGCGGCCGAATTGATTCCGCCGGCTGCGCCTTTTTTGCACCTTGTTCGGATATTTCTGATTGCGGTGCATCAAATCCAGCAAAATTCCCTCTCTGATTCCCCGGTCGGCCACAGTAATTTCCGAAATCGGCCAAAACGTACACAAAGCCTCAATAATCGCACAACCGGCCATCGTCAAATCCGCTTTCTGGGCCCCAATGCACGGATGCTTCTTCCGCCCCTCGTCCCCCAGCATTTTGATTTTGGTAATTGCCCGGTCAATGTCCCGCTTTGAGATTGAAATTCCGTCCACAGCCGAACGGTTATAACGCGTCAGGTTCAAATGCACCGCTCCGAGCACGGTCACCGTCCCCGACGTCCCGATAACCTGAATCTCCTGATTTTGAATAGCCTGAAAAATTCCGTGTTTTTCATCAAATTCCTTCAGAATTTTGTGCGTCCGCTCAATAATCGTATTATAGGCCAAATCCGTCAGATCCTTTGACGGAAAAGCCTCCGATATGGTCACAACCCCATACGGCAGCGAAACAAAACCCTCAATAAACGTTTTTCCCGTATTGGTAATCCGCGCCAGCGAAATCTCGGTAGATCCGCCGCCGATATCAAACACCAGTGTCCGCTTAATACAGCGGTTCAACAACGGAATACACCCCACAACAGCCAGCCGGGCTTCTTCTTTGGAAGAAATAATCTCAATAGACAGCCCGGTCTCTTTTTTGACCTGAGCCAAAAACTCCTGACAGTTTTTAGCCCGGCGGCAGGCTGCCGTTGCCACAAAACGGGAGCGGTGTATCGGTGCATATTCATTAATCACCCCGGCACAAACTTTCAAAGCCGCCACCGTCCGCCTGATTGCCTGGCGGGAAAGCTCATTATCCTGAATAATACCCTCCCCCAGACGGGTCACCTTGGAAAAAGTCTCAATAACCTGAAAAGATGTCGGCGTCGGCGACGCAATCACCAGACGACACGATGTCGTCCCCAAATCAATGGCTGCATATACAGGGCGGGCCTGCTCATCAAATCTGCGGGCAAGCCCTCTGCGGTCTTCATTCTCTGCAATCCATCTGTTGCTCATCACCTTAAATTGCCAAACCTCTCCTAACTTTCAGGATACAACTCCTCGCGCACCAGCTGCCGCAATTCGTCAATACAAACCAAACCACGCTTTTTATCTTCAAAATGCCAATAAACCCAGCCATTACAAGCCGGCGCATTCTGAGCCGCCGCACCCACCTGATGAATAGACCCTTCCATCTTTTCGCTTTTGATGGTTCCATCAGAACGTACGGCCGCACAATGCTTCCGGGAAGCATCATAAAGGATATCTCCCGGATTCAACAGCCCTCTCTCAACAACGGCACCGAACGGAATACGCGGCTGACGTTTCTTGGTGCTGAACTCCAGACAAACTTCATTGTCAACAACCTCCACACTGTCAATACGCGCCCGTGCCCCCTCAACATATATCGGATCTTTTTCAATACCGATAAAATTACGTCCGATTTTTTTGGCTACGGCACCGGTTGTCCCCGTCCCGAAGAACGGATCCAACACCACGTCTCCCACTTTTGAGGAAGACAAAATCACGCGATACAGCAATGCTTCAGGCTTCTGGGTCGGATGCAGCTTGCTGCCGTCCGGACCTTTCAGACGCTCCTTTCCCGTACACAAAGCAATCTGCCAGTCGCTGCGCATCTGCATATCTTCATTCAAAGCCTTCATCGCTTCATAATTAAACGTATATTTCGACTTTGGATTTTTCGCGGCCCAAATCAACGTCTCATGAGCATTCGTAAAACGCGTTCCTTTGAAATTCGGCATCGGATTGGTTTTGTTCCAGATAATATCGTTCAAAATCCAAAAGCCCAAATCCTGCAGAATATACCCGACGCGAAAAATATTATGATACGAACCGATAACCCAGATGGCTCCGTCATCTTTCAAAACCCGGCGCGCAGCCTTCATCCACTTGCGGGTATAATTGTCATAATCGGCCATGCTCTCAAAATTGTCCCATTCCTCATACACACCGTTCACATGCGTATTATCCGGACGCGTCAAAGCTTCACCCAGCTGAAGATTATAGGGCGGATCGGCAAAAATCAGATCAACCGACCCCTCCTCCATCTTGTTCATCACACTGATGCAATCATCATTGATAATCGTGTTTAAGATTTTCTTCGTCTGAATACTGCTCATAACAAGACCGCTTTCTAAGGTTATTTTCAAACTGTTCACATTATGTGAGAATAAGGTTATAATTTTATTAACGCAACAAAAAAAACTGCGGTTCTCACATAAACCGCAGTTTTTCCTTAAATAACATACAGTTAGTTACAATTCGGCCGCTGCGACCGAAACAATAATTTCAGCATGTTTTCATCAGCAAACAGCTCCTGTTTTCGATTTTGAAACTTCGCCAGAGTCGCAACAAACAGATAAGCCTGTTCTGATGGCACCTTGTCACAAACATCCCGGATAAAATCTTCAGAAATAACTGAGCCCCATTTTGCCAGCAACAAAGCCATTCGCTGACAAATTGCCAAACAATCCCCTTCACAGGCAAGAACCATATCAGAAAAAGAACTGCAGACCAGCTCTTCCAAAGCAGTCATATCTTCCTCGGCCAGCGACGAAAGCCGCGGCGTTGCCTGAAAACACTCAGCAAAAGCCGTCTGACAAACTTCCTCGATCATCGTCTCAAAAAGATTATCAATTTCCTCGGCATCGTCATCATCAAGATTTTCCCTGAGCTGCTGCAACGCCAGCAAATTCGGAGCGTCACGGAAAAACTCCTGCAAATGCGCCATCCAGGCATCAAACTGCTTGTCAGTCCCGTTAAAAATCGCATGCCGCAACTCGGCCAAAGCCACCAAAGCATATTTGCAGTCATTAAGCGTCTCAAACAAAGATGCATACCAGTCTTTATTCTGAGGCCGCCCCGGAAGCGACAAAACCACTTCAAACCCGAGAGTCTCCGAAACGGCTTCTGAAAAAGCCTCCAGAAAACCGGCATTGACAAACAACCTGGCCTGCCCCGCCGCATCCAGAAACTTCTGCATAAAAGCCGTCATATCCTGCTGGTTCATTGCCACCGCCGACAATGCCGGCAAAAAACTGTCTCTGAGTTCAGGCCAGGCCGCAATAAAATCATCAGCCCGCCCGAAAGCCTCGAAAAACAGCTTCTCAATTTTCTGCGTCTCCGCCAACAGCAAATAAGCCAGCATCTCCTGGTCTTGCTGACGATAAGCATTCAAGAGACGCAAAACCATAGTGTCTGAAAAACCTTCCGCCCGCAAATGGTTCAAAACCCGTTCAAAAGCCTCTTCATCATCAACCGGAAAAACATATTTCAACAGCGACAAAGAAGAAGTCTGCGTTCGCACCGCAATCAAACAGCGCCTGACATCAAATGTTTTCATAAGCTTTATGAGTTAATCAGATTAACAAGAGAAGAATGAACCTGCCTAATCAGCAAAGCAAGCTTCCGGTCCCACAAACGTTCCTTTTCGGGAACCCCGTGCTGATAGTCGTCCAAAGCCTGCTGCCATTTTGCAAACAATTCGCTCCAGACCGCCACCGGAAGAGCCGCCAGAAACTTCAGCATAAATTCATAGTCATACATCTTTTTCCAACGACAGAAATGATACGCCATTTCGTCCAGAAAAGCGTCATCGTTTTTGATAATGACATAAACCGAGGCCATAACCGCAGCCAAAGCATCGCCACACTCTTCCAACAAAGAGTCGTCATCATCAAACATCCGGCAGATATAACGAAACTCCTTAATCAGGTGTTCCATCTCCGCCATCACAAACCCGGAAAAAGCCTCATCATCCGGAGTCTCCCGAAAATATTCGAACCCCCGGCGAAGCTCCGCCCGTTCATCCAAAGCACACAACGTATCCAGCAAAAGCCGGAATACAGCGTCATTGGCGATCAGTGCCGCCTCTTTGACTTCCATCAGCATGGACATTCTGAATCTGATCAGCGCCAGCTTGTCTTTATAACTTAACTGTTCCATAATTATAAGAATAAATAAAAGTAAGACATCATAATTTAATTTTGCCCATATTTTAGACACAAAAATACAATTTGGCAAGTTTTATTTAACAAGCCAGGCAAATCCGTTCAAAAAATCAGACAAAATTACTTCAAAAATTCCTGTATCGGCTTATAAGACTTGCGATGCACACCCTCAACAATCCCATGCGCCTTTAACCCGTCCTGATGCGCTTTTGT
>CALXTH010000088.1 GCA_944391365.1 uncultured Alphaproteobacteria bacterium
AAGGGCGACGAGTTTATTGTCCTCGTAAAACATTAAGGAAAAATCGGTAAAACGGTCGGCATGGTAATCCATAAATCCGCGTTCAAACATAAAAAATCCGTTTTTGGAGTCTTTTATAAAGCAGTTCCAAGTTTCAATATCGGACGGGATGTATTTTTTTATGGTAATCATTGTTGTTTTGTAAAGGAGCAGAGAATGTTAATTGTTTTTTATCTCGGTTATGAATTTTTGGTAGTCGCGGATGTAGTCGTTTTCATCGTAGTGTTCGCTGGCGAGAACCATAACGACGCAGTCGGGGCTGAAGTTGGTGAACTCTCTCCAGATGTTGCTTTTGATATAAAGGCCTTCATCGGGTGAATCAAGATGAATCGTCCGGCGCTCGGAGCCGTCATCAAGGATGAAGTCACAGCTGCCGGAGGTGCAGATGATGACCTGTTGAAGTTTGCGGTGGGCGTGTTTGCCGCGGGTGACGTTGCGTGTTGTGCCCCAGATGTAATAAACCCGTTTGATGTCAAAGGGAAAGTCCTCGCCTTTTTCAAGGGCTATCAGGCTGCCGTTGTGGTCGCCGTGTATGGGAAATTTAATCAGCCGGTAATCCATTTTGTTTCTTCTATTTTATAAAATGCCGCGTTTAGTCCACAGGAAAGATATTAACATGTGGCGTCAAATAGTGTCAAATAATTTTTATATGTATGGCAGGAAAATTACCCATTTATGGAGAATGGCAGATTATCAGCTCGGATTTTCGACTGATATCTGTTTATGTGTCTGATATTTGTGTTGTCAAAATTGTCTTTCCGGCTTATTTTCAGTATCATATTGCGAATAAGATTATAAATTTCAGAAGGCTTACGGATTTGACGAAAAAATGTGTTTATACGGCGGTCAGCGGCGGATATGACGGGGTGTTGCAGCATGATTATGTGGCGGAAGATTATGATTATATCTTTTTTACGGATAATCAGAAGTTGTTGAAAAAGCAGAAACTCGGGCACTGGACTGTTCGTCCGCTGGCTTTTTCGGCATTGGATAATGTGCGGAACAGCCGGTGGCATAAGACGCATCCGCATGTTTTGTTTCCGGATTATGAGGAAACGATTTGGGTTGACGGCAATGTTAATATAAAGACTTCTTATCTTTTTGATTTGGTGAGGCACTCAGGGAAAAAGCTGCTGGTTTCAAGGCACGGGCTGCGTGATTGTATTTATGCGGAATGTGCGGCGGTGGCGCGTGCGGGGATGGATGATTTTGCCCGGGTGTATGCTATGCGGGAATATCTTTTGGATCACGGAATGCCCGAGCATTATGGACTGAATGAAACGAATGTTATTTTCAGACGGCATAATGAGCCGGAAATTGTGCGGATGATGGATGAGTGGTGGGGTTTTATTGAAAAATATTCCCGTCGGGATCAGCTCTCTTTTTCTTATGTTCTGTTTGAAAACGGCGTGAAGGTTGATGAGGTGTCGTTTCCGAATGCGCGGAATGATATCCGGAATTTTGAGGTCGGCGGGCATAAGGTGCCTTTTTCTTTTCATTTCGGGGTTAAACGCAAGAAAAACAAATTGAAGTTTGATTTGTGCGGTTTGAAGATTTCACTGAAGTTTATGCCTGATTTTTCAAAATCAGAAAAGCCGAAAATCCCGGATGTTTCGCCTTTGACGGAAAGCGGGCTTAATCCGGAGCCGCGCGACGTGCCGCTGATTGTTTCGCTGGCGTCTTTTCCCGAGAGAATCGGAGAGGTCAGTCAGACGATTACGACGCTGCTGCGGCAAGACTTAAAACCGGATAAGGTTATTTTATGGCTGGATCCGGCGGAGTTCCCGGGCGGCAAATCTTCACTTCCGGCGGCTTTACTGGATTTGGAGGCGTATGGATTGGAGATTGCCTGGGGCGGGGCGCTCCGCTCGTATAACAAGCTGGTTCCGGCTTTGGAAAAGTATCCGGAGGCGGTTTTGGTGACGGCAGATGATGATTTGTTGTATCCGCGGGATTGGCTGCGCCGTTTGTATGAGGCTCATTTGCGGGAGCCGGAGGCGATTGTTGCGCATCGGGCGCATTTGATTAAATTTGAAAACGGTATGGTTTATCCGTATGCCCGATGGGAAAAGGGTTTTGTTTCTTCAGAGCCCAGGGCTGACCTCTTGCCGACGACTGGCGGAGGGGTTTTGTATCCGCCGCACAGTTTGTATAAAGATGTGACGGATGCGGCGAAGTTTAAGCAGATTGCGCCGTTTGCCGATGATCTTTGGTTTTGGGGAATGGCGATGTTGAACGGCCGGAAGGTGGTTTCACTCGGGCCGGGAGTGCTTTGCCTGATTAATCCGGAGCGGGAGTTTGGCAAGGCTAAAGGTTTTACGCTGGGGCAGGTTAATCTTGACGGCAATGATTTGCAGATGCGGCGTTTGATGCGGGCTTATCCGGCGCTTGAAGCGGTTTTGGCCTGAAAGGGAATTCTGTAAGGGATTTTTTTATTGGTGGGCGCTGAGAGGCTTGAACTCCCGACCCTCTCGGTGTAAACGAGATGCTCTTCCAGCTGAGCTAAGCGCCCGTTTGTTGTATGAGTAGCTTTATATCCTTTATATCCTTTTCATTTTAATTAATCAAGTAAAAAATGCGGGGAAGAAGAAAATTTTGCGGATGGCGGGTGAGGGCTGCTGTTTCTTGTCCGACTCTGAAATCCGGATGACCGGGGAAGCCGAATATTTCAGTAAAAACTGATATGCACCCTTGAAGTCTGAATATTAGTGATTACATATTTTCCGAGCGGTTCTACAGGGAATCCGTATTTTATGTATTGAAAAAACAGGGAGGATTATATGGAAAAACAGATTTTGAAGCTTCCGGCCGTCAAAAAACTTGAAGCCCTCAAAGCCGGCGTGCTGTTTATGAATTTGGGGCCGGAAAGAGTCGAGCTGGCTTTCAGCCTGATTAAATCAAAAATACACGAAGTCGATTATGTGGTGTGGATTGCTCCGAATGCCCTGTTTTCTTCAAAAGTCTATAAAAAATATCTGGAAAAATATTCGGAAGGCATCCGCAGCAAAATGTTTTTTTTCCCGATTGAATGTGTTTCAAATTCAGATGCCAGATATCTCAGATTATGTAATCTTGTGGATAAACATAAAATATTTTGTGTGGTTGACGATAGTTTGACTATAAAAAATATGGAGGCGGGGCGAACCAGACGACTCCTCGCTTTGGCAAATAAGATTAAATATCGTATGATTTTAAGCAGTTTGCCATTGACGCAGGGGCTGGTTGACCTGTATTCTCAGATTCAGTTTATGAACTCTAAACTGCTGAATATGACGGAAACCCAGTTCGCCAATATTTATCTGCCGTATTTTGAGGATGAGTTCAAAACCTGGAAACGGTGGTCGCTTCCCGAGCATGAAGAAGCTCTGGTGCGAAAAATGCGCCCTTATATTTATGATGCGGACTTTGATTTTGGATACAAGGTTCGGGATTATGATGTTTATTTTGATTTGACCCCGAAGGAAATCGAATCCTATACGGAAGAGAAAAACGATTTTCTGCAGAAAAGGTATCAGGTGCCGTTTATGGAGGTTGTTCATACTTTTCAGCACTTTTATACCATTTGCCGGAGCAAGGTTGAGGCTTTGTTCGATTTGGTCAGCGAAATTACGCTGCGCGGGGAAAAGGTTATTATTTATGTCAGATTTCTGGATGAAATCAGGTTCTTTCAGGAATGCGGATGGTTTGAGAAAGGCAGATTTGTCGTATTGACCGGCCGGACAAACAAGCGGAAGGCTGTACGGATGTTTGAAAAAGACGTTGATATCATGTTCAGTTCTTACGGTGTGGATAATTTAGGCTTAAATATGCAGATTTGTCATAATGTGATATTCTTTTCCCAGACATTCGATTATAAAAGAAAGATTCAGATGATGCATAATTTTTATCGTCCGGAGCAGCCGAGGGAGATTAATATTTATAATTTCTGGGTGAAAACCGGGCTGGATGAGATGATCCGCAAAAATTTGCTGATGAAACAGGATGTTTTGAATAATGTGTGTAATATTATCACTAAAGAGGAGGCCTTGAGGCTATGAAACATTACCTCGACAAAAACGTATATGAGGCGACAAACGAGAGAATTAAGTATATTTTTGATAATTTCAAAAATATTTATGTGTCTTTTTCCGGCGGAAAAGACAGTGGTTTGCTGCTGAATTTGGTGCTCGATTATAAAAGAAAGCACAATATTAAACGTAAAATCGGGGTGTTTCATCAGGACTTTGAGGCGCAGTACAAACAGACGACCGAATTTGTGACCCGGATGTTTGAAAATAATCTGGAAGATATAGTTCCTTACTGGGTTTGTCTGCCGATGGGGTCGCGCTGTGCGGTGAGCAATTATCAGATGTACTGGTATACCTGGGATCCGGATGAAAAAGACAAATGGGTCAGGGAAATGCCGAGCATGCCCTATATTATCAATCTCGACAATAATCCTTTTGATTTTTATAAATATAAAATGGTGCAGGAGGATTTGTATGCGGATTTCGGCGACTGGTTTTCACGGCAGCATGAGGGTGATTCTATTTGTCTGCTTGGTATCCGCGCCGACGAATCGCTGAACCGTTACCGAGCTTATGCAACAGATCGCAAAGTTTTGATGGATGGAAAACAGTGGACCTCAAAAATGGGCGAAAAGTGGTATAATGCTTATCCGCTTTATGACTGGACGACCAAGGATGTCTGGGTGGCCAACGGGAAATTCGGTTTTGATTATAACAAAATTTATGATTTGTTTTATAAGGCCGGGCTTTCCATTCATCAGATGAGAGTGGCTAGTCCTTATCATGAGGCGGCTAAGGAAAGTCTGAATCTGTACCGGGTTTTGGAGCCTGATACCTGGGTGAAAGTTGTCGGCCGGGTTCAAGGGGCTAATTTCGGGGCGATGTACGGTAATACAAAATTGCTCGGCAGCCGCCGGATTACGTTGCCCGAGGGGCATACCTGGCGTTCTTATGTGAAGTTTTTGCTGGCGACTCTGCCTGATGAAATGCGTCGGAATTATATTGAGAAATTCAAGACGTCGATAAAATTCTGGTGGCGCAAGGGTGGTGCGGTTTCTGATGAGGCGATTAAGGAGCTGGAAGCCTGCAATTATAATATCCGTCTTAACGGAAAAAGTCCGTACCGGGGCAGCAGCAAAGATCAGGTGCGCTTTTTGGGGACGCCGGATGATACGGATGACATCAAATCCACCATTGATATTCCGTCGTGGAAGCGGATGGCCGTCTGTATTTTGAAGAATGATCATTTGTGCAAGTATATGGGTTTTGCTCAGACGAAAAAGCAGGCTCAGCGCGAAAGAGAATTGTTGAACAAATATCGTAATTTGTGAGGATTAAGCTAATGGCTAAAAGTGAAAAAAAATTTGTCAGCCCGGTGTATAATGTTATTGCCGTGCCGCTGGAGAAGGTTAAGGCTAATGATTATAATCCGAACCGGGTTGCGCCTCCGGAGATGAAATTGCTGGAAACATCCATCTGGGAAGACGGGTTTACGCAGCCGATTGTTTGTTATCATGATTCTCAGAATGATGAATATATTATCGTTGACGGCTTTCACCGTTATACCACGATGATGATTTCTGACAGAATCCGGGAACGGGAAGAAGGCAAGATTCCGGTGGTGGTGATTGATAAGGATTTGGGTGAGCGTATTGCTTCGACTATTCGACATAACCGCGCCCGGGGGAGCCATAATGTGGATTTGATGAGCAATATTGTCAAGGAATTGCTTGAGCTTGAAAAGAGCGATGCCTGGATTGCCCGTAATATCGGGATGTCGGCGGATGAGATTTTGCGTTTGAAGCAGATTACCGGTTTGGCGGCGCTTTTCAAAAACGAGGAGTTCTCCCGTAGCTGGGAATTGTAAGGGGTTTTCCTGTCAAAAGTTATCCGGGTATTGGAAAAAAATACCCGGATTTTTTGTGTCAGTTTGTTGGATTTGTTTGCAAATGGTGGAGTTTGCTCTGATTAGCATGGCTTAAAGTCGCCGTTTTTGCAACGTCCATTATCTGGATATTTTGTGGTTCCGTAATCACCGAGGCATTTTTCACTGGTGAGGGTACATTTGCCATTGCGGACTTCATAAGTCCGGTATATTTTACAAGTTGATCCGACATAGGTTGTTCCATCACAGCAGACGTCATAAACCATGTTATAAGTTCGCGGCGATTCACATTTAACTTCAGGTTCTTCAGGTTTTGGTTTGCATTCAATGCATTTGTTGCAGGAGTTTGTTTTGGCACATCCGTAATCACAAGATTTACTGGTTACCAAGCAATCTGAATTATAGCTTCCGGAGCTGCTGGAGCTTGAAGATGAAGAGCTGCTGGAGCTTGAAGACGAGCTGGAAGATGAAGAACTGCTATAACTTCCGGATGAAGACGAAGAGGAAGAACTGTTCCAGCCTCCGGAAGAGGAGGGGTAAGAAGGAGATGATTTACATTTATAGCAAGTTCCCGAGGTTAGGCCACAAGAGCAACGTTTGCGGGTAGTGGAGGTATAGCCGTAAGGACATGAGGAGGCATAACCGGCCGGGCAGTAGTAATAATGTTCATGTTTGGCCTGGCATTGATAACAGGCAGAGCCGCATTCGGTTGTCGAGACTTTGACTTTTTTCTGGCTGCTGGAGCAGGAGACGGATTTTGAGCCGGACGGGCAAGTATCATCACAGCAGGCTTTGCAAGATGAATATTTGGTTGTTCCATTCCAGGTGCAGGATGAGGCGCCGGAAGCTTTACCACAGTCACAGGATTTATAAGAGCTCGGGCATTTACAGTTGGCGTATTTACCACCGCAGGCGGTGCCGACGCCCTGTAATGGTGAGGAACAGGTGTAAAGGTCTGACCGGCAGACACATTTGTCAAAGTAATTACTGTCGTAAGGGCAGCGTTTGTTGATGTTCTGAACTGAGTTACAGCTTCCGGTTTGCGTGTAGCCATCTTCTTTGCAAGCCCGCGGATTATCCAGCTGGCAGGAGGCATATTTCCCGCCGCAGCTTTCACCCACGCCGTAATAAGGTTTAGTGCAGGTGACTAAATTCGGTTTGCATTCACATCTTTCAAAGAAATGGTTGTCGTAGGGGCAATAATTGACGGGATCTTGAACAGAACTGCAGGAGGTCAGGGTATATCCTTCTTTATTGCACCGTTCTTTGTTATCCA
>CALXTH010000089.1 GCA_944391365.1 uncultured Alphaproteobacteria bacterium
AACATTGAGCGCAGAAACCACAGGTTTTTGGCATAAGAATCGAGGTAATCCTCAAACATGTTGGCAATTTGAAAATCGTCTTTTTCGGAGGCTTCATCGCGGATTTTTTTTGCCAGAGCTGCCATGGTTTTCATATCGGCTTCGGTGCTTTTCAGGACTTCGGTGATGGTGAAGTCTTTGGCATCGAGTTCTTTGATGGTACTATTTTTCAGGTAGTCGGCTATTTTTACCAGCGGAAATTCATCGCGCATTTTCTGGACTTCAGCAACGGCGTCGAATTGTTCAAAACTTTCTTCGTAAAGTTTTTCAGTAAATTCGTGTATCTGAGTGAAATTTTGGCCGGTGACGTTCCAGTGCAGGTTGTGGAGTTTGACATTCCAGACGGCGAGGTTAGACAGATAAACGTTCAGTTTGTTTACTTTAGTCATCATGATTTCCTTTCTTTGGTCAAATCAGGTTGTTTAACAGAGGACAGCTTATCCTAAAAGTGTTAAAATATGGTGAGGATTTTATTTTTTTGTTGTTTCGGGCCCCGGGGCTTAGAAGCTTTCGGCCGGGCGGAATGTTCCGAACGGGTTGAAGCATTCCGGTCGGGGGTTTTGGGCACATTCAAGATCAAAAAGCGAGAATCCTTCGATGGTCAAAGTGTCGTTTGCAAGTTTAAGATTGATGTAGAGCGGTGGGAGATCATAGGCGCCGTTGTTGACCAGATCGGCCCGATCATCTGCCGTGATTTCTTTTTTGTTGATTTCAACTGCAGTGCAGGCAAAGAATGATTCTTTGTTTGTATCTTCACCGCAAAGCAGACCGTGCATGTCGCTGTCATAGATAATCAGCATTCGGGATGAGATGGAACCGGGGCGTGTGCGGGTGTAGACGATTTTTATGTTGTTGTTGAAGATGCTTTCTTCCCGGGTTTCTTCCGTCGGGCTCCAGTAGCCCAGGATTTGATTGTCAAAGTTGTTTTGTTTTTTGAGGTACATCAGCGTACCGGCGGCAAGGGTCGCGATTGCCAGAGTAATGAGAATCAGAAAAAGAATTTTGCGTTTGGACATGATGTGTTTTCCTTAAAAGTGTTTATTTTATGTCAGTTTAGCCGGGAAAGCTTAAATTTTAGTGTATCTTAGATGAAAGAGCGTGTCAGGATAAGAAATTAAGTCTTTCATGGGCGGCGGCAAAAGGCAGTTAAACGGGACAAAGTTTCGGCCAGGCGGCTGATTATCCAGGCGCAGAGAAAGGTTCCGCCGGTGCCAAGGCAGATGTTTTGCCACAGAGGAAGCCAGAGTTCGCGCCAGCAGGCGCTGCAGGCCGAGATGATGTAGGCCAGGCAAATGTAAACGGTGAGTGTTTGGCGACCGATTTGGGACAGGATTTTTGGGCTGTGTTTGAAAATCAGGCGGGTCAGCAGGGTTCCGATGAGAGCTGCGGCGATAAACTGGGTGAGCCGGATGACGATGCTGAAGCTGCCCCAAGATGTTCCGGCGTAGTTGTATTTGTTGTACAGGTCAAGGTACATTGTCGGAGTTATGGCGCTGAAAGACAGGCAAAACAGCAGAATCAGCAGGTTGTAGAACAGCAGTTTTATCCAGGGAAAATTATTTATGAATTTATTCAATGCCGCCGGTGAGAGACTGACGCCGAGGAGATATAGCGGCCAGTAGGTTATGGTGCGGGAGATGTTGTATTGGCTGATGTCATACGGGACAAACCCGATGCCGAGGCTGAGTGCAAAAAATAGCAGAATAACCGGCCCGGGATATTGTCGGAGTGCGGGAGCTAGCAAGGGTTGTGTCAGTCTCCAGAAAATCAGGCTGGCGATGTACCACATGAAAGAAGGCGGTGTTTTCAAAAGTTCAGGCAGGGAAAGGGAAGCCTCGGGGTTGAGCAACAGACCGTAGACCAGGTAAATCAAGATGAGCATAATTGTCCGTCGGAAGCTGACATGTTTGGACACATAACCGGAGATGAAAACAAACAGCGGGATATGAAAAAGATAAAGATAATTCAGTGGCAGGCCGGGGCAGGGAATCGTATGCAGAAAGTTGCCGAAAAAGGTCAGCAAAATCAACAGTCCTTTGGCCGAATCCAAGCAGGAATTGCGTCCGGAAAGTGCAAAAATGTTATTATTTTCTGTAAAATTTTTCATCAGTCGTCTAAAGGTGATGTGACAACCGTGAGTTTATTCCAGAATGATTAATTTGTGATTAATCGGCATTTTTCCGGTTGAGGGTTATCAGGCGCTTGAGCATGTCTTGCAGGATGATTTGCAGTTCTTCTTCATTCAGGCTTTCGGCAATTTGACCGCAGTCAGGTGCGCAGTACCGGTTTTTGGTGTATAGTGCGCCGTAAAAGCAGTAGATATGTGTTCTGATTTTTTCAAGATGTTTGAACATTTTTTCCTGTTCTTCGCCGTCAAAAGCCTGACGAATCTGTTGTTTTATTTCTTCCATCAGGCAATCGTTGACATCCCAGGCGGCCCGACGCATGTCGGCATAGGTTTCGGGATTGTCTTTGTAGGCATAATCACAGCAGCGTTCGGTGATGGTGTTGACTTCATTTTCAACAGCGAGGCTGACTTCGCGAGTGGTCAGCGGTTTGCCGCTTTGTGCCGTTCCTGGAAATCCACAGAGGATTGCCGGCAACAGGTATAAAAGCAGGCGATATCTTTTCATTGTTTTAGTGCTCCGTCTATTTTTTCTGTTTTTAATTTTAACTTAACAATTTGTCGGCCGCAAGGATTTGTTGTTGCTTAGTCACGGAAATCTGGTTAAATTTTTGTTTGGAGGTTTGATATGAGAGAAGAATTGGAAAGGATGTCCGAACGGGCTTATCGGGATTTTGTGGCAA
>CALXTH010000090.1 GCA_944391365.1 uncultured Alphaproteobacteria bacterium
AGCCAGAATTATCAAAAACAGACCCACTCCTGATAAAAAAATAATACTCTCCATAATATAAAATTTTTTTAGATTAATAATATTTCATAACGCTTTTAATATACAACTTTTGACAAATTTGTCAATATATTTCTATACACACAAAAAAATGTGCCGCTCTTTCATGAACAGCACATTTTCTCTCAACATCAATTTACACAAATGCAAAAACCAAACCGACAGCCATCACAACGACAATCAAAACGATCAAAAAGAAAAGAATCAGCGTTTTATCATGCTTTTCTTCACTCTCCACCGTCTGCCGGCAAACCAGAATCGGTAGATCGGAATCTTTCCCATATAAACGCAGCGCCGTAGATGCGGCCTGACGTTCATCTTCTTCCTCCGGTTCACGGACGACAATCCCGGTTTGACGGTTTTTCTGCAATTTTTCATCAACCGCCACCACCAGCCGGTATACGGCATATAAGGCGGCACAAACGACTAAAAAAACTAAAAATCCCATATTCTCTTATATTTTTTTAATTGATTATATATACTGTCTTTTCGCATTCCTGATTTAATGGTTTTCAGCTGCTCGGCATAAGAATCTTTCTTATCCGGATTCAGATAATAAAAATATCTTTCCCGATTAATAACGCTGAGCTCTGCCGGTGTAAAATCAGCCGCCCAGGCTTCAAAGACCTCAGGCTCAAACATATAGTCTCCTGAAACCGGACACCCCAACGACTCACTGTAACGACTAAAATCATTACACTCTTTTCCCGCCACAACGGTCATTCCGTAAGTCAGATTCAAAGGCTCTCCGTGCTCCAGAAAAATCTTTCTCAAGCTCTTCGTGTCTCTGCCTTTCCGGGACAAAATCGTGTTCGCAATCTGATAAGACAAACCGGCATATCCAACATACAGCCGACACTTTCCCTCACCAAACCTGTTGCGTGCCACAATTCCCTGCTTTTCCATCCACCGGTCGGAATATTCCGTGCTTCCGCTTTTTATAACCTGAACAAAGGCCTTAAAAAACTTCTGCAAACCGCCAAGTGAAGAAAAAGTATTTTCCTCCAACACCCTGTTAAAGCTCCCGTATATCCAGTTGGTTTCAGCCAAAGGCATCGCCAATGAATATGTCTCAAAATCAGAATCGAGACGAAACCGGGCATTCTCCCGCAAATACGGATATTTTTCGTCAAGTTGCCTCAAATACTTGTCTTTCGGAAACATTGTCAACATCTTTGACATATCCGCCCAATAACCATCAGAGCCATAATCTCCCTTAGGCCGCCAACATAACGGCTTAAAAGAAAAAAAACAGGCATTTGCGGCCGGCACAACCTCCCGACGCCCGTCGGAATAATACTTGACAACCGTATCGCCGAGCACTTCACCCTCTTCCGATTCGTCCATAAAATCAAGAACAGCATACTTCTGCGGATTAAAAATAAAATTTTCTTTATCTTTAATCCCCCAGAGATATTCAGAAAAGACCAAATGAGATTTTTTAGAAATCTTCGACAAATCCAATGTCTTTGCCGCCAGCAACGTATCAAGAGCTCCCTGATCGCCGCCGGATTTGTACTGTGTTAATTGCATAGTATATAAAAATAAAAACAAATTAATGAATGGATAATAATAAATTTACTCTCTGTTTTTTAACATAAAGCCGTTTTTTTGTCAACCATTTTTGTATTTTCTGTTGTTTTTTCTTGACTTTTCCAAAAAATCGTCATATATACATTCTCAGCAAACTTAATTTTTATTTTAACTATTTTAATTTATTATTCTATGGAAGCACAATTTTTTTCAATGAGCAACGGTATTGCTGTTGTTATTGTATTAAGTGTATTGTTCGTGTTCACAATTCTTTTGGCCGTTTACACCTACCGAAAATGTAAACTCCTTAATTCTGAGCATCAAAATGTTTCTGCCTCAATCGGCAGGTTAAAGGAAAACCTCGGAAACACCGATGATGCCCTGCAAGAAACCAAAAACGAATTGAAAAAGGTCGGAGACGAATTGCAAAGCAAAGATCAGAACTGGAAAGAGCACCAAAAAGGACAGCTCAAAGCCAGACATCAGATCTTTATCGAATCCATGAGCAATCGTCTTGCTGAAATGAGTGAAGAAATCCAACTGGCCGGCACCAAAGAAGTACTTAATGAAAAAGAGAGCGCCGTATTGACCAGCCAATATTCTTCGGCTCAGGCTGTTATCAAAAATTTATTAAATTGTAAATTTTAAAAGCCATGAATACCTCGACGAACACCAAATACCTGGCCCTGATTGCAGCGGCACTGGTTATCATTATTATCATTATTCCCTGGGTAGCCAAAGGAATACTGGTTGTTCTTGCCATCGCCATTCTGGTAATTTATTTCGGAAAAGACAAAGCTTTCAAATTTTCCGAAGACGCGTGGGACTCACTCTTCCACCATGCCAAGAAAAAATTGGATAAACTGACATCATTGAATTCCGAAGAAATTCTGACAATTCATGATGTGGAAGTCAAAGAACGCAGCGACGGCACTTTTGACCTAAGCATTTTCACCGAAAAAGGAAAAATGACCCTGGCACCGCGCAAGTTCAATGCAATTCCGGAAGTTCTCCAAAAAGGGAAAAAAGTTACTTACAAAGTCGTTCACACGTTTGAAAACTACACGATTATCAAACGAAAAACCATCTCAGCCACCGGCTCTGATGGTGAAGAACGGATTTTTCAACTTGTCAACGAATAATTAAGTAACGCAAAAACAAAAACAGAGATTGGTCTCGCCAATCTCTGTTTTTTTGTTAATCATGGCCAAATAACAAGGTTCTGACCCCCACCAGACGCAAAACTATCCGCAACAGCAAAAAGCCGATAACCAAAGCGCCAAGGACAAACAACGTCGCCGCTGAAAAAAAGGAATCAAAACTCAAGCCGTCTTCAAACAATCTAAACCGTTCCAGACTGACACTCAGAAAAAAGCCAATCAAAAACACCACGGCCAAATAAGCCACCAGACCGATTTTGAGCCTGGTCTTCATTTCCGAGACCTCATTCTGCAAACGAAAAACTTCCGCCTCCCGCTGCCACAAAGGCTGCACCGGCAAATTCGTTTCTGCTGAAAACTGTTCACTCTGCCGCGCAAAATCCTTATCAACATTGTTCAAAAGACGCAAAACGGCAAAAATACCTTTCCAGGCCAAAAAAACACAAACAGAAAAAATAATAAATGTTGTCATAAAATTAATAATATTGGTAAACAGCAATTATAATACACGGAATCATTTTTTTGTCAACGATTTTTGACAAAAGAAAACGCTAATATAAAATCTCCACCTTTTCACAAACCGCAACTTCCTGCGCATCAACAACACAGCGATAACAACAAAACTTCAAACCGTCCTGCCCTTCGTCATAAAACCTCGCGGCGGCTACCGGGTCAAGACTCCACACAAACTTAGCCTGAAAACAATCCCCGCGCGGCACCATCAGAAACACAAACGTCTCATGCCCGAACCGCCGCATTTTCCGCATTTCTTCAAACATCTCTATTTCAAAAAAATTAATCGTTGACGGAAACACTGCACAGCCGCCCCGACAGTTAAAAACATTGACCACATAAACATAAGCTTTCCGCCCGTCATCATCCGCCAGTTCAAAATTAACATACTTCAGCTCTTCCCCCGGCTTAATTTCGCGGATATAACTATAAGCGCCGAAATCCTGATCCAAAATTCCCTGCTTAAAAGCCTCGGCAAACAACGGATTTTTGTATTTATAATTCACAAAAACAAAACCGCTGCCCTCGTCCACCATTTCACAAACAAAAGGCACCCGGCGCCTTTTGTCGGCCGAATGCCCGAGTAAAACCCTTGCCCCCAGACGATACAACCGGCCGCCCCGATTGCACTCCGGACAAAAAGCCGCAACTTTCTCTCCGTCATCAAGCAGCACATCGACAATAATGTTTTTATAATTGGCTATAATCTCACCGCCAATCAACACTTCGTCAAACTTCATCGACCCTCCTCCTCCGGCTCAAATACCGGACATCGCTTTCGTCTGCCTGCCACCCGACAACAAAAATGAACCACCCGCCGGCCAGACTGTTTCTTTACCGGCCGTTGTTGCGGGTAAAACGGTTGATTGCCCGGGGCTTTCCGGATTTCGTCGTTTTAACCCGTTCCACTCCGTTGGCATCAAAATACGTCATAATTCCGCCGTCTTCGGCATTCCGCGTCCGGTGATTGATTTTATAGCGACGCGCCTTTTGCTCAAGCGCAGCCTTTCTCTCCTCAGCGCCAGAACGCTTTTTCTCTTTTCGAGACAACTTGACTTTTCGCTCCCGGTTTGATTCATGGAAATATCCTTCATCCCTGTCATCAAACAATTCGGACTGATTGGCATAATATTCTTTCTCTCCCGGTTTATAAGATTTCACCACCCCGGTATCATAAAAAGGCTTATCCTCAACCGGCTGGTAGTATTCGTCAACAACCCAAAATTCTTCCTTACCCTCCGGCGGAACACTTTCATCCGGCTGCAACGGGTTCGGATAAATTTTCTTAACCGCAATCCAGGTAAACGGCTTGTCCTCTGAACGCGCCTCAATCTCGCCTCGGCTGATGGAAAGCACCTCGGAATTAGCCGTCAAAAAAGCCCTGGCGCCCTGTTGTCTGGCGACTTCCGCCACATTGTCGCACTGTCCGGGATTCCCGTGAATGGGCACATAAACCGCATCCGGCGCATATTTTGAAATCTGCTGCACCAGCGCGGCAAAAGCCTCGGCATTCATATGGCCGGAATCCTGCATCGGCACTTCTTCAAAATTGGCAATTTTGCGCGCACCGGGCGTCATCACCACCTTTGCCCCGCGGGATGCCAGCAATTGCAACATCTCCGGCCCTGTTTGTCCGTTAATGTCTTCAATAACCCTCTGCCGGGCAAGCACCAGAACATTTTTCCCGATTTGCATATCCCGGTGCAGCCCCAAAGCCATTTTGGTTGCAGCAGCCATCGGAATATTATTCAGACCGACCTGCCCCTGATTATTGTTATACTCCTGCAACCCCTGAGCAAAAGCGCCGGTACAAACCACATACTTCCGGGCAATTTTTTTATCATTGAGAAACTGTTTCAAATCACCCTTATACATCACATCGTCAAAATCTTTATAACCGCTGAGTTGCATCGCTTTATACACCAGCTTCAGCCACGTTCCCTCCAGGCAGATTTTGGCACCGCTTTCTCTCGCGGCAGCCGCATCCACGGCAATATTCTGAAAACTGCGCGAAATCACCGGTGAAATAATCACATCCCGGTCCGGATTGCGCCGGATAACTTCAACCGTATTCTCAACCGCCCGGTCAAAGCCGAGCCGCGCCTTGCCGTTGGGCACAACGGAAGTTGAATCAACCAAAACCGTCGTTGTCAGCTTGCGCCGCAACAAATCCGCCACCTGCTCGGACTGATATGCAGCCCCGAGTGGCATTTTTTCATCCGTCAGCACATCCCCGAAATTCAGCACCCCGGCATGCGGTTTTCCATCAACAAAAGTCAGGGTATGAAATCCCATGGATTCCAAAGTTGAATGACTGACCACAAACGGCTCAATCACCATATCGTCCCCGACCGGAATATTATCTCCGGGCTTAATTGTCTCCACCACCGGCGCCTTAACCCCGTTTTGGGCAAACACGATATTAATCAGATTTTTCGTAAACCGGCTGGTCTTAATCGGCGGCAGCTGGAAGCCCATTTTAACATAATTCACCAGCGCCCCGATGTGGTCTTCATGCGCATGGGTCACAAACAGCATATCAACCGGCTTGAGTGCTTTGGTTTCTTGATTATTCTCGGGATTAACCCGGTCAAAATACTCAACCGCATTCGGATACGCCGATTCAAAACCGGACTCATAAGGCGCAAACATCGCCCCCAGATCAAACATCACCCGCGAGACTTTGCCTTCTTCGTTAACATGCTCAATCACCGAGGCATTACCGCCGATACGGTCTTCATTAACTCCGCCCAAGAACGTTATCTTCGTCCCCGGAACATCTCTTTGCACTTTTTTTCTTGCCATAATCTGTTTCTCCCCAAAACAAGCTGTCCTTACTAAAACACATTTATTGACAAAAATCAAGTGTTTTGTTGAAAAATTTTGTCATTAAAGAACGCTTGCATAATTTCAAGGCTTGTACTAACCTGTCTCCAACGCTGATGAGGAGGAAAAAATGGTAAAAAAAATCACCGAAACCACCAAATATATGATTATGGGCTACGTTTTTGTCGTCGGCTCTGTCGTTGCCTACTATTCAAAATTATTCATAAATCTGGGAATCTCCGACTGGTACCAGCTGATATATCATCCTTTTCCGGCACCGGGCGATTCGTTTTTTCCGATTGCCTGGCTGCTTGCCGACATTCTGCTCGGCGCCTCGTTCTTTTTGCTGGTTCTGCGGCTTCCGTCAATTGAATTTCCAAAATACAACTACCCGTTTTTAGGACAGTTGATTTTACAGTTTTTATGGTGTTATACATTCTTCTATTGCCGCCAGCTCGGACTGGGCCTGCTGATCATGATTCCGTTCTGTGTCCTGGCTTTCCGCACCATCCGCACTTTCCGCGAAGGCGACGCCCAGGCGGCTTTGATTCTCTACCCGTATTTTCTTTTCATCGTTTACACCACGTTTGTCAACATGAGTTTCGTACACGAACACGGCCTGACCGCAATAATTTATATGTAAAGGCGCAGATTTTTCTGGACTTTTCAGCCAAACAGGCTTAACTTAGCCCGCAGCTGTAAACAAAAAAACGATATGTATTGGGAAGTAAAACAAAAATGACTGTTACTCTGAAAGATATAAGAAGCACTTATCTCAATTTCTTTGCCAAAAACGGGCACAAAATCGTACCGTCTTCATCCTTGGTTCCGGACAATGACCCGACACTGATGTTTACCAACTCCGGCATGGTTCAGTTCAAAAACATCCTGACCGGTAACGAAACCCGCGACTATAAAAGGGCAACTTCTTCCCAAAAGTCCGTTCGCGCCGGCGGCAAACACAACGACCTTGACAACGTCGGCTACACGGTTCGCCACCATACGTTTTTTGAAATGCTCGGTAACTTCTCCTTTGGTGATTATTTTAAGGACGAAGCCATCGCCTGGGCCTGGGAACTTGTCACCAAAGAATTCGGCCTGCCCAAAGACCGTCTGGCCGTCACGGTTTATCACACGGATGACGAAGCACACGATATCTGGAAAAAAGTCTCCGGCCTGCCCGAAGACCGCATCATCCGCATTGCCACCAAAGACAACTTCTGGCAAATGGGCGACACCGGCCCCTGCGGCCCCTGCTCTGAAATCTTCTATGACCACGGGCCGGAAGTCTGGGGCGGCCTGCCCGGCACGCCCGAAGAAGACGGCGACCGCTGGATAGAAATCTGGAACCTTGTTTTTGACCAGTTTGAAGACCTGCCCGACGGTTCCCGCATTCCCTTGAAAAAGAAATGCATTGACACCGGCATGGGACTGGAACGTATTTCAGCCATTTTACAGGGCGTCCATTCCAATTATGACATCGACCTTTTCCGCAACATCATCAAAGATATTGCCGATCTGGCCAACTCCGACCCGAACGGACCACTAAAAGCCTCGCACAACGTCATCGCCGACCACCTGCGCTCCACGGCGTTTCTGATTGCCGACGGCGTCCTCCCCTCCAATGAGGGCCGGGGATACGTTCTGCGCCGCATTATGCGCCGGGCCATGCGCCATGCCTATATGCTCGGCGTCAAAGAACCGATGATGTACAAACTTCTCCCCTCCCTCCAGCGGGAAATGGGCGAAGCTTATCCCGAACTCTACCGGGCTGAAGCCTTGATTACCGAAACCATCAAGGCAGAAGAAACCCGTTTTCTGCGCACATTGGACAAAGGACTGCGCCTGCTGGATGAAGCCGCCGCTGACCTGGGCGCCGGAGACACCCTGCCCGGAGAAACCGCCTTCAAACTTTATGATACTTACGGCTTCCCGCTTGACCTGACCCAGGACGCCCTGCGCGCCAAAAACATTCATGTCGATACCAAAGGCTTTGACGCCGCCATGGAACGCCAAAAAGCCGAAGCCCGCAAAAACTGGGCAGGTTCCGGTGACGCCGGTACGGAAAAAGTCTGGTTTGAAGTACAGGAAAAATGCGGTGCCACCG